>NZ_JBGTZA010000023.1:0-36110 GCF_041807805.1 Streptococcus sp. E29BA | reverse complement strand
ACATAAAACGAGAGAAGACAAGAACTGTCCTCTCTCGGTGTTAAGTGGGTCAACCCACTACAGTTGACAAAGAGCCACTATTATAGCTAAAAAGAGGGAAAGTAATTTGTGAAAGATGTTGAAAACGATGGTTTCTTCATGCGTTTGTCCTGGATTATTTGTCGCTTAAAAATTTTCTTTCAATTTTGCTACTCGAAACGAGATATCTTCAATTATAGTACTTATGTTTAATAAATAATTACAATGAATCTCTTTTCACGTATCTTTTCTCTTTAAAATTCTCATAATATTATTGCTTATCATCAAGACACTACTATCATTTAAGAAATACAAAATTATAAAGTAAACACTCGCTGAACTCGTAATAAAAATAAATATTCTAGTCAAATCATTACTACCGGTAATTCTCAAAATAACGGCCAAAATTAATATGGATAGTGAAGTAATTAAATATTTTGTAAATGAATAAACTATTCTTGAATGTTCTAATAAGTGACGCACAAAATAGAAATTAAATAATAATTCTATTAATTCCGCAAGCACTGTTGAAATAGCCGCACCATTTTGCACAAACTGAGGTATTAAAGCAAAGTTGAAAATAATATTAACAATTGCCGCAATAGAAGTTGTAAACAAATTATTCTTTTCCCTTTTCATAGATACAAACAGTTGAACTATGAAAAAGGTATTTAGTGGCGAGAGTATGACTCTAGCAGATAAAATTTTTGCCGCCGTATTTCCCAACAAAAAAGATTCTCCACTGAATATAAGAATCAAAGATTTCGATAAGACAAATAAACCAACTGCTGCAGGAATGGAGAGCATAAAAAGAATATCGATTGCTCTATAAGACACTGCCCTAATCTTTTCCCAATCTTGTTTTTTTACCAGAACAGTAATCTTAGGGGTTAACACTGTAATAACTGCCACCAAGAGACTTGATACAATATTAACCATCTTCGTTGCAGCAACATAGTAGCCAACAAATTTATCCCCAGACATGATACCAAGCATTGTAGTATCTAAATTTGAAAATATTTGTACAGATATAGAGACTAAAAACATCAGCAAAACTGATGAAAAATGCCTTGAAATCCCATAATTTCCCAAATATTGCCATTTAATATATTTTTTAGAATAAATTATATTAATTATATTTGGTGCTACTGTACTGAGAATATGTAAAAACGCATATAAATATAAATCTTCTTTAGACTTAACTAGGATCAGGATTAACACAGTTGATACCATTTGTATCACAATTGTTCGAATAGAAATATAAGCATAATCTTCCATTGCAGCAAATAACCATTCCAATCCTAATGGCACCAGTAAAACTGTGATGGCATTGATCAATAGTAGCAGTTTATAGTCGTAAAGATTACTGAAAAAAAATATTAGACAAAAAAATAGGATCAAAGATATTATTACTGCTAATAAATTAATTATTAGTATCTCATGAGTAAATCGTGACAGTTTCTCTTTATCATATTTTAATAATGCGGCTTCCCTAGTGGCATAACTAACTATTCCAAGCATCGCAAGCAATACAAAATAAGATGCAATTGACCGTGAAAATTCTACTTTTCCGATATTTTCTGCTTCTAATATATGTGTAGCATAAGAATAAGAAATTAAAGGAAAAATCAAGGTTGATAAGACCTTAAGCAAATTAAATAAACTATTGGTATATACTCGCTTCATATCATCAATCTCTTCTTACAAATTCTTGGATAGATACGGGTGTATCATTAAAAACTGTACTATAGTTATAATAATTATTGTCAGCATTCAAAATTGAAATCCAAAAGCCTGCAAAAATCAAAGATATATAAAATAAACGTTGCCTTGGTTTTTGAATATAGGGAATTAAGAAAATAATGAATTGTAAACCTGTAAATGCTAATCTATTAAAAATATAAAAACGTATGCTTAAAATTAAAAAAGGTATCATTAGTAAACATAATCCTAGCATTCTTAAGTGGACAGTACTAAATCTAGTCAATACATCAGGTCTAGTCAAATGAAACAATATTAATACATAAATCATCAGTATGATAAGAGCAGCAACCTGCAACTTAAATTCTGTAGAACCTTGTTGTAAGAAACTTGATATGTAAACATCAATATAACGTATTCTAAGAACCTTTGATATAACAATCAATATTGGCTGTAAAAACAATAATAAAGATAATCCTATCGTTCCCATTAAGTATAAAAAATTTTTTGAGGGTTTAATATGATTCACAATTAATATTCCTATAATAACTGCAAGAGACGATAGATGGAACCAGCATGCTAATATTGATAAGATAGAAAATATTATATATTTTTTTGATTGCCACTGGTGAAAAGCCAACAAAATCAAGGACATTGCAAGGGATTGTTTCAGTATATTAGTAGACATTAAAAAGAAACCAAGAAAAATCCAAGACATTAATGATAAGACAGCATGTTTAGAATATTTTCTTATCATATAGAATACTGGAATATAGTTCAATAATCCATAAAATATAAAGAAGACAACCTCACTTGGGTTGATTTTTTTAATCACATACATCAATGTATATAGACCATTCTGAAATCGAGCATCAACTATCTCCCTAAGCGAATAAAACCATGAATCAATCGATTTAAAAGCTAGCAAATAATTATAATAATCTGAACCAGAATTTGTTCTAATACCAACAATAACTACCAATATAATAAGGCAGAAAAAATCTGACAAATAAATTGTTCCTATTTTTGCATATCTAAGCCTGAAAATTATTTTTGGGAAAGCTCTGTCTAAAACAAGGTATAAACCTATTACTAGTAAGCTAAATATCGTAAATTGAATCCCCCACAATAACATTTGTCCATATCTACTTGTCATTTAGAATTTCTCCCCTAGCTATACATTCATAAATATCCTCGACCTTTGAAATCCAGCGATAAATATTAAAATTACTATTCAACATCTCCTCAAACATTCCAAAACGATCAAGATTTTTCTCTCTCTGTCTATTTATCAGTACCGCCCATTTTTTTTCAGAAATATCATCTACATATTTTAATGCTGAATTACATTTCACCTGTTCTGTGATACCTGATCTCACTGCTAATGTCATCAAACCAGAAGTTTGTGTCTCAATTAATGATAGTGGCAAACCTTCATAACGTGAAGTTAAGATAAAAAGATCCATGGCAGATAAATAATCAGATACATTTTTCTTTGCTCCTAAAAAACGTACCTTTGAGGAAATATTCAGCATCCGACTATACTCCTCTAAATTTTCTCTATCAGGTCCATCACCTACTAACCATAATTCACTATCAGCATTAATCTTAGAGTATTCAGCATAGATTTCTAACAATCTAGTTTGATTCTTCTGGTAAGACAGTCTACCTACATTACCAATAATGAATTTTCCATTAGCCTCAAGCTCCTCCCTCACGCTCCTTCTCGCAACTTGGGAAAATTTTAGGTGTTCTAAATCCATCGCATTCGGCCAAAAGATGGCACTCTTTTGACTTCTTTTTGGAAACATCCACTGAGCTGCAAAATCAGAACAAGTAAAACGATAGTCACAAAACAAATCTTGTAGTTGTTTAAATAATTTGTGAACTACCGATCTCTTTGCTGGTGCAGAACTGTTATGTGAATGGATAATAACTGTCCTTCCAAGCAATTTAGACAAAAGTGCATCCATAAACATGATGGAGTAAGTTGTGTGAATATGAATAACTTTATAATCAGGATTATTTTTTAACAGTTTAAAAAAATCAATGATGTGTCTCAAGGGATTTTTAGAAATAAAATCAACACGATGTAGAATCCCTCCGAGAGAAATAATTTCATCCTCATAGAAGTTTTTTTCTCCATCATGGACGACAAAGTCGAAACTAAACCTATCCCTATCTATCGTTCGGTACATTTGCATAATCATATTTTCAATGCCACCAATATTCATCGAGCCAATAGGACAATGCAGAATTTTAATCTTGCTCATAAATTTCCTCTATAAATACATTAATAAATCGCTCAGTAGCATCACCATAATGACTAAAATAGCTATCTTTTACCGTTTTAATATGTGCTGATTGCACTTCATAATCAATATTTTTAATAGCTTCAATAACTTCAGCCTCTGATTTCAAAACACCGTTATAGAAGAGCTTTTCATAACCTTCGTAGATACCTCTTTGAACCGAATACTGGTCATAATCGTAGGCATAGGAAAAAATAGGCCTCTCAGTCAATGCAAAATCAAAAATAATACTAGAATAATCAGAAATCAAAAGGTCGGAAACAATAATCAAATCATTGATATTTGGGTACTTGAACGCATTAACAACGAACGGGTGATTTTCTGGAACATTCATTAACTTACTCACCTCATAATGTGCCGTCAGAAGCAAAATATAATCATTACCCAATTCTCTATACCAATGATCAAAATCAAACGGAGGACTTAACAAAGTTGCAAATGTAGAATCTCTATTGTATTCTCTAAATGTTGGAGCGTACAAAATAACTTTCTTATCCTTTGGGAGTCCCAAATGTTTTTTCAATCTCTCAATAGAATCTGCATCTCGAGTAAATAGATCATCATTTCGTGGTAAACCAATGTTTAAAATATTTGTACTTTCCTGCACTCCCCACGCACGTCTAATAATCTCTTCCTCCTTCTTACCTTCTAATACAATATAATCATGTATCTCTCGAAATAAATCAAAACCGGTTCTGTTATCAATATCAAGTCCAATTTTCTTGATACCTGTCATTCCGTGTGTAAAAAAGATATTTTTGGTAGAAGGCTTCATAAAATTAAGACCACGAGAAGCACTCGAATTCGTAATCCAGTACTTGGATTTCAAAGCTTGGATGAAGTAGCTTGGGGTGTCAATTTTTAATTTTTCGTGATGAGACACCTCATCAATAGATTCAGGATCCAAAAAAGCCCATTTAAATGTAAAATCCTCAAAACGACGATCTGCCTTCATCGCTTCATAGACAGCTTTGGGACTATCATCATAACGTTGACCACCATAAACAACAAACAAAATCTGCTTGTCATTTGTTGGAATAAAAAAACCAATCGCTCTCAATAAGAATGAAAATAATTTCGTGTAAATTAAAAAAATTAGTTTATTTGTTTTTAGAATATTTTTTATTATTTGCATATCAGTTCTTTCGTTTATCTAACTCGTGCAGATTATATATGTTCAGCATACTTTTTTCAATTTTGAATTGCGAAAACTGAATAGATTTTATCAAGCTCACCTGACTCATGGTTTTACGAAGCTCAGCATTCTCTAACAATCTGGTTATAGCCTCACTCCAATCTCTGGAATTCATAGTTGACATGATCAAACCATTTTCTCCATCTTCAACCAAATCTCGATTTCCACGACAATCTGATACAATTAATGGCAATCCAAGCCCCATAGCCTCCATCAAATGCATAGGCAATCCTTCTTGAAGAGAACTAGATAGAGCTATATCGGAGATTTGCATCAGATTTGGAACATCATCCCGAAATCCTAATAAAAGGATATTATCCTCTAAATCTAAATCTTTAATTTCCTGTTGATAAAACGTCATCAACTCTCCCTTACCAACTAGCAACAGAACTGTGCTCGGATAGTTAGTAACTATAACTTTCATTGCATTAATTAAAACAGATTGATTTTTTCGCTTACTCAACTCCCCAACATAAATCAATATATGTTTAAAACGATCTAGATCAAGTTGCTTTCGCCTTTTTTCTTTCTCTACTTGAGAAATTGGAGAAAACTTCTGGTAATCAACTCCAACTCCATTCACCAACTCCAGTTTCTTCATGCTAAATTTATTTTTTGCTAGCTGATAATCTTCCTGGTTAATAGTAATGAGGCAATCAGTCACTCGCGACAACAACTTTTCAATTGGATAAAATATCAACCAGTTTTTAAGTGGGGCTCCTTTAAAAAAATGAAAACCATGGGCAGTGTACAAAACCTTTGTGTCCGGAAATTGCATTCCAACTAATCGTCCAACCACACCACCAACCGGAGAATGACAATGTATCAAATCAAATTTCTCTCGCTCAACTAACTCCTTTAATTGCTTGTAAGCTCTGATATTAGTTAAAGAAAGAGGAGAACGCTGAAAATCGATATGATGTTCAACAATATCCACTTCCGCTAGTCTATCACTCCGTTCGTCAAAATTAGCTGCTCCATGAACTTCATAACCCAGTTTTCTCAAAGCAGAGATATTAGCTTGTTCAAAAAGATAAAATTGACGGCTGACTGTTGATACAATCAGTGCTTTTTTCATTACCTGACTCCTTTAATTTCTCCAGTGATGATATACACTTGAACAAGACTGATAGAGATACCCATTCTTTGTATAAAAACGTATTGCCTTGCTATTATTTATCTGTGTCCCTACTTTTATAGTATTTACTTTTTCTTGAAAAGCAAACTGCTCGACAGAGTCTAAAAGTGAACTTCCAATGCCTTGCTGTTTTACGGAAGAATCGACTGCGATTAACTCTATTATCAGTTCATCATTATGTATCGAAAACAACAGGAAACCGAGGCAAACAGTCTCGTTCATGAATTGCGCGAAGTATTTTTCTTCTCTTTCAAAAGCGGTTCTCACCCAATTCCGGTAAACCATACAAGCTTTACTTTTCTCTAATTTTGAATCATTAAAAAATCGTGAATAGATGAAAGACCTGCTTGCAATGTCTAGTATGTCTTCAGAAGGTGTAAGGTTGTTTTTTATAGTAACTTGATTCGATCCTTTTTGAGAAAATGCTGACCGTTTTTTTGAAAATTGGACATTCACATCCATCAAGCTAGCTACTGTATTTTGTCCTAGCCATTCATTGAGTACAGGGATATTCCCTTCATTATAAATAACTGTAAACTCATTTGAATCTAAATCTGCCAAAATTTTAGAATACTCCCTCATTCCTAAAGCATCATGTAAGACAATCCTTCCAGATGATACCCCAAAAAAATTAGTATCCCATTCTAGCTGTTGATAGCTATAGCTATTACTTCCCATTTTTTTCCTCATTTGCGATAAATACAGATTCTCTACTAATAATTGACAGGACCGTTTTTAAAACAACCTTCATATCCATCCACAATGTTAAATGATCGATATAATAGATGTCATTTTTTATTCGTTCCTTCCAAGGAATCGTATTTCTAAAATAAGCCTGATTGTAACCTGTAATCCCTGGCCTCACTTCTAATTTACGTATTTCATTTCCAGAGTACTGTTCTTTATGCTCTGGTAAATCTGGACGTGGACCAACCAAGCTCATATCCCCTAATAAAACATTTAAAAGTTGGGGAATTTCATCAATACTTGCTTTACGAATAAATTTACCAATAGGTGTTAGTCGAGGATCATCCTCGCCATTATAAGTCGATCCATCGGCATTTCTAATGTCTGGTGCATTCAGCTTCATAGACCTGAATTTATACATTTTAAACAATTGACCATCTTTTCCCAATCTTTCAGCATTATAAAATATATTTCCTTTGTCTTGGAAATATATAATAGGACCAACGATTAAAATAAGCAATAGTACAATAGGTAAACAAATCAAAGAAATAACCAGATCAAAGAGACGTTTGAAAAAATTTTTATACATTACTGATTCTCCTATACAAGCTCACATAGACTTTCAATAATGTAGTCCACTTCCTCGTCTGTTAGTTGTGTATGTAGTGGTAAAGTCAGTTCATGAACAAAATACTGATAAGCATTCGGATAATCTTCTAATCGATACCCTAAGTTTTTATAAGCTGTTAACATTGGGAGGGGTTTATAATGAACATTACATGCAATCCCCTTTTCAGCCATTTTTTCAATAATCTGATTTCTCTCTTCCATGCTAGCATCTTCAATATGAGTAATATATAGGTGCATTGATGAAGTATAATCTGTTGTCAAGTGAGGCAATGGTTTTATTCTTGTTCCCTCAAATCCCTTATTGTAACGCTCAACAATCTGTCTACGACGATCTAATAAGGTTGGGTATCGTTTCATTTGTGCAAGTCCAATAGAAGCCATAATATCAGTCATATTACACTTATAAGCAGGCACCTCAATATCATATTCCCAAGCACCTAATTGTGTCTTAGCAAGTGCATCCTTCGTTTGACCATGTAGCGAATAAATCTGAAATTCTTTATATAATTTTTCATCATCCAAATCCGGACGCGGACGCCAAGTCACGCTACCACCCTCAGCAGTGGTAAAGTTTTTAACAGCATGAAAAGAAAATGATGTAAAATCAGCAATCTCACCTGCAACCTTACCTTTATAAACCGTACCTAAAGCATGTGCGCTATCCGATAGAATAATAACACGGTTAAAGATCTCTTGCCATGAGGTCGCTGACTTAAAGAGATGAGCCTTTGATTCTACAATTGAAAACAATTTGTCATAATCACATGGAATTCCTGCTAGCTCAACAGGAATGATAACCTTTGTCTTCTCTGTAATAGCTTTCTCAAGTTTTTCATAATCCATCTGGAATGAATCTTTTTGAATATCTACCATAACAGGAGTTGCACCGACATGTGTAATTACACTACAAGAAGCTGTATAAGTCATGGCTGGTACAATGACTTCATCGCCAGGACCTACTCCTAGGACACGCAGTGTTAGTTCTAACGCAGCCGTTGCAGAGTTTAGACAAACTGTTTTATTGGTCTTCGTATACTCTGATAACTGTCGTTCTAACTCTTTTGTTTTAGGTCCGGTAGTAATCCAACATGATTGAAGGGTATCAAGAACTTCATCAATTTCCAGTTGTGAAATATCTGGTGGGGAAAATGGGATATTGTATTTTTTCATATTTATTTACCTTGTCTCGCTTGTCAATCTAAGATTTCATAGTTGTTTTTTTCACAAATAATTACTTTTCTGATTAAGATGCCACATATTAAATCAGAAAATACTTCAAATACCCCTCAAACCGATCTTGAGCTATGAGGAAGATGTCGATAAGATAGCCGTTGACTTCACTATATTCGTTTAAGACATGGTAATAGAAATATTTCAAAGCATCTATAATAATAAATGGGGTAACCCCGTACTTCAAGCATTCCTTTAACATGATAAGACGCCCGATATATCCCTTTCTATTTTGAAGGGAGTGGATACGCTCAAATCATAAAAACTCCCGATCCAATATGATACCCCTTGATGGCTCTGCTATGAAGGTGCCTAACCTTAAGGTATCTCTGTACTTCCGTCAAACGACACCTTCAGTAAGATTCGAGCTGTCAATAATCTTCATTTATAATTTTTGGTAGAGCCTCCCTTTGAGGTTAACGTTTCTTTCTTTTCTGAATCGTTCAAATATCATGTTTATTCCTGCCTTGCAAAATCAACGAGTTGTCTTTTCAATTCATCTTCAGGTAACGTCAGTAAACCATCCACAAATGTTTGAACAATTGCTGGCGATTGGTTTTGAACACGACCCACAAATATCTTATCATATACTTGCTGACTGATCCGTTCTTCGCTGGAAAGAAGTTCTTCATAAAGCTTTTCCCCTGGTCTAATCCCTGTCTCAACAATACCAATCTCTTCTACAGTATGACCACTGAGTTTTATGACCTTGGTAGCTAAGTCTTTAATCAAGACGGGGTCTCCCATGTCAAGTACAAAAATCTCTCCTCCCTTGGCCAAATGGCCAGCCTGTATCACCAGACGACTCGCTTCTGGAATTGTCATAAAATACCGTGTCATCCGAAAATCTGTTACAGTTACTGGTCCACCACTGGCAATCTGACGTTTAAAGAGAGGAACAACACTGCCTCTGCTTCCCAAAACATTACCAAACCTTACAGCAGAGAACTGTGTCTGACCAGCTTCGTTCAGATTGGCTACGATCATCTCTGCCACACGTTTAGTTGCACCCATCACATTCGGAGGATTAACCGCCTTATCTGTCGAGACCATGACAAACTTTTCAACTCGGGCTGCTTTGGCTGCTTCAGCAACATTTTTTGTCCCAAAGATGTTATTTTTAACGGCTTCTTTAGGATTGTATTCCATTAGAGGGACATGCTTATGTGCTGCAGCATGGTAAACCACCTGCGGACGATAGGCTGCTAACAACTCAGCAATCAGCTCCCGGTCCTGTATATCAGCAATTAAAGGCACAATATCAATCACCTGACCATACTTATTAACTAGTTCTTGATGAATCAGATAAATAGAATTTTCCCCATGTCCCAACAATAGGAGCTGTTTGGGTGAAAACTTGGCTATTTGACGACAAATTTCTGAACCAATGGAGCCACCCGCCCCTGTGACCAAAATTGTCTTGCCAGAGAAGTAAGCATTGAGGGATTCCTGTTCCAGCACCACTTCATCTCGCCCCAGTAAATCAGTAATATCTATCTCACGCAAGGATGAAGTAGAGACTTTTCCCAAAATAATATCTTCAACATTTGGCATGCTATTAACCGTTACTCCAGCCAAATGACAGATATCAACTAACTTCTGCCTTGCTTCTTTTGTTAAAGATGGAATTGCAATGGTAACCTGTTCTATGCTGTATTCTTGCACTAAATGCGGAATATCTTCCACATCTCCCAACACTTTCTTCCCTTGTATGTAGGTCCCTTTTTTATTTCGATCTTGATCAATAATGCCAATTATCTCAATGTCGCTATGGTTACCAGATAGGGTTGATAAGAATAAATGGCCTCCAGCGCCTGCTCCTACAAGCAAGGTTCGCACTGTTCTTTGACTGGATTTCCCGTAGCGTTCACGTTCACTTAATGTTCGCCATAACATCCTGGGTGTTATGATATAAAGAAACGAGAATAAGAGAGATAATAGAATAAAACGGCAACTCAGTTGCCCTAATATAGAAAGCGAGTAGGCAACCAAAGCCAAATGAGCACCAGCAAGCGATAAACCAATCGTCAGCAAAGTGCTGGAACTTGTGTAACGTGTTAGTACAGAAAACACATGGAGATAACGAGCAAGTATTAAGTAAACCAAGCTAATGATTAACCAAGAAACCACAAAAAATCGACTTGTTATCACTGTAAATGCCTCAGAAAACATGCTACTAGTCAGTAAGGCTAAAAAAATCATCAGAAGATCAACGATTATCAATACCATTCGTTTTGTCGAACGTGACAAAGTCTCGCTATAGGTAATCAATCTAATTATTATCTCCTTTCAAACAAGTGCATTCAATTTAGAACAACTTCTTCTCTCAGTCTTTTATCTAGCGTTTTTTATAAAAATAACATTTATTTTCTGGCACGCTTTGTTATTTTGTTTTCCTGCTGTTTCCCATAGTCACCATAATGCCCATAAGAGCCGTAATTATCAACGGTCTGCTTGACCTTATTCAGAATAATACCTAGAAACTGAGCGCCACTCTGCTTCATTTGGTCAACAGCTTTGGTGATAAATTTCCGTTTGATTTCGCCTGCTTCCGTAACAATAATACTAGCATCACATTGCTGTGCAATAATAGCAGCATCAATCACCATACCAATTGGTGGTGAGTCAATAATAACATAGTCGTACCAACTTCTAGCATTGGTCAATAGCTCCTTGAAATTGTTGTTTTGCAACAACGCTGTTGGATTAGGTGGAAAAGGTCCTGTTGGAATGACAGATAGATTTTCCACATTAGTATCACAGATGACTTCCAGCAGTTCGCTATTGCCCGATAAATAGGAAGTTAGCCCTGCAATTTTACCATTAGCCCTAAACGTCCCTGACATGGTAGAGTTACGTGTGTCCGCATCAATCAGGAGCGTTTTGAAGCCAGAACGCGCAAAAGACACTGCTAAACTCGTCGTTGTAGTACTCTTGCCTTCGTTCGGTTGCACTGAAGTCAGCACAATGGTCTTAAAATGAGCACCACTAAAGCGAATGTTGGTGCAAATAGCATTGTAATATTCTTCTGTTTTTTTGATGTCTAAAGCCTTGTTTCTAGTCAGGTCTAATTGTGGCATGTTATAATCTCCTATTTGATTTGAGCGGTATCAGGAACCAAGCCTAGAAGGGTTAATCCCAGCACTTCTTCCACATCTTCAGGACGGCGGACGCGATCGTTCAAAATCTCAGTCAACATCACGATGACAACAGCTAAAAAACCACCTGCCAAGGCACCCAGAAGGGTATTTCTCTTGAGATTTGGAGACGATGGAGCAGCGGCATCCTCTGCTTCTTCCATTGTCTTGACTGTTTCAACCTGCGTGATGTCCATAATTTTCTCAGATGCGACCTCGCGCACAGCATTGGCTAGACGAGTCGCTTCGCTTGGGCTCTCATCCTCAATTGAGATTGAGATAATCCGCGTATTGGTTGGGACAGAAACTGAAAGTTTGCCCAGTAGAGCTTCTTTGCTGAGGTTCAACCCTTCCTTTTCAATGACAGTCAACAGGACATCTTTAGAGGTGATAATTTCCTTGTAGTCCTTGACTAGATAGTCGCCGACCTGAAGGTCCTGAGTCGTAATTTTTCCTTCAGCTTGACCTCGCTGATTACCAACATAGATACGAGTAGTCGACGTATACTTCGGCGTTACCACAAAACTACTAACCGCTAGAGCCGCCGTGGCAAATAGCAAGGACGTGAACAAAATCATAAATTTTTTCGCCCAAAGTTTTTTCAACAAGAATAGCACATCAATTTCAATGGTTGAGGAATTATTTTCCATGGTATCTCCTAAATGTATTGATTATCTAATAACGATTGCGGGTTGGTTATAAATAAATGTTCTGCCCGCTCAGCTCCGTAGGCTTGAGCAACGATGTCGTAAGCCTCTTTCATAAACGGTTTACGGCTGTCTAGATTGTGCATATCACTAGCCACGCAGTGAACCAGATTTTTATCCAGAAAGAAACGCGCACGTTTCTTGTACTCTTTCAGACCATCTCCAAATAATTTTAGTTTAGTGACATGCACACTGTTGATTTGCGTATAAGCTCCCATTTGAATCAGGTCTTTTACTTTTTTGTCATCAAAAGCTAGCGCATGATAGCGTTCGATATGGGCTAAAACTGGTGTGATGCCAAGCAAAGAAACCTTGCTTACCGCTTGGTGGATATCCTTGTAGGGTGTATTAGAGCTAAACTCAACAAGAGCAAATCGTGTCCCGTTCAAGGTCGGAAAATAGCCTTTTTCTAATTGCTCCATCATCGGGGAACTATAATAAAGTTCCCCACCGTAAAACAGCTGCAAATCAGGTAACTGCTCTTTGACCTGAGCTTTAACCACTAAAAAATGACTCAATATGGTTTCTTCAGGTGTTTCAAACATGCCTTTTCGCCTGTGAGAGGTCGCAACAACTTGACGAACCCCCTGATGATAGGCCTCTTTTAAAAGGTTTAATGACTCATCAAGGGTTTTAGGACCATCATCAACGCCATAGATAATATGCGAATGAATGTCAATCATCCACGACCCTCCAACACATCCAGCATTGCTTGTTTAGTTTGAGCAACACTGGCTTCATCTAGACTCACCATATAAAGTGCAGCATTTGGCATGGCATAAGATGGCAACTGCCCCGTCGAGCCATAACCTGTCACTGCTTGAGAAGTCACCTGATATTGACCACCGCTATCTAGCTGACCATTTGCCAAATCCATCATGGTTGACAGCGGCATATCTGTCTGAACAGAGCCACTCAAGCCGTCAATCAAACTCTGATATTTTCCGATAGATTCCAGCGAAGCCAACTTGTTGATCAAGGCTGAAACAATCTTCATCTGATTTTTCCCACGGTCGTTGTCGCCACCTTGTAAACTATAACGCTCACGAACAAAGGTTAAAGCTTGTTCAGCGTTCAAAGTAACATGCCCCATTGGGAAATGATATTTTCCATGTAAGCTAGTAAACTCCTGATCATTGTCGACTTCAATCCCTCCGACTAAGTCAATCAGCTCAACAAAGGAGGTAAAATTAAGACGAACATAGTAATCAATCGGCAGACCATAGAGATTCTCAAGTGTTTGAACAGAGGAGCCAACACCATAGATACCTGCGTGTGTCAGTTTATCAGACTGACCGTTTCCACCACCTGCGATTGGCACATAGGCATCGCGCGGCGTTGTTGTCAGAAGCACTTTTTTGGTTTGACGATTGACAGTCATAATGATGTTAACATCTGAACGTGAAACACCTGAAATAGGTCCATAAGAGTCGATGCCGCTGATATAGATGTTGAAGGCATCGCCATTTGTTACTGTTTGTTTAGGTGGTGTGGGAGTTTCAATTTTTGTGCCGTAAAGGGTTCTAATCTTGCTTGTAAACTCGGAATCAACTGCCTCCAAAAGCGGGATGTAGGCTTGATTGAGTGCCATCGCTTTTGAGTTGTCTGACATGATCTGGTTGTAAGCCGTTTGATAAGCATCAACCGTGTCAACGTTTGGTGTCAGTGACTTCTCAGCTTTGAGATTGGCTAACAATTTATCAAGATTTGCCGCGTCATTAGCAGGTGCAAGAAGGCTTGTGACTTGGCTGATGTCCGTCAGTGGGCTATCGTTTGCTACGATAACGGTCATCTCAACCTGTGAAAAGCTCGCGGTTTGATTTAATTGTTTTGATAAGTCAATAGCTGAATGGGAAAAGAAAATCCCTGCACCAACTAGTAAGCTAGACAAAAGCAAGAGAACACTATTAAATAGTTTAGCTTTTTTCGTTACAATAAGCAACAAGCCTAGGCAAAAAACAAGAAATAGAAGACCTATGGCTATCCAGTTGACCGACCGAAAGGCTAGAAAGTTATAGGTTACTATTAAAAAAGCAAGATAAACGCTCGCCAAAGTGTATAAAGCTAGTAAAAACAAATTAAACAGATTAGTTAGTCCATTTGCAGACTTTGCTTGGCGATGCCGTTGTGAACGCTTGTTCATCGGTTCTCCTATAATGATTATTATTTTACTCACTCAAATTATAGCACCTTATAACTTTTTTTACAAGTCAATTATCGTCTAAATCACGCTATGTCTCTTTTGTAAACGCATTACCGCCAACAAATGTTTTCCTTAGAAAGACACAAAGAACGCCACTGCTGATAAGGAAAGTAGCAACTCCTGACACCAGACAAAACTAGATAACTAAAAAAACAGATACAGCAATCAAATAATGTTCGTTTTTAGGTATCGCAACTAAAAACACAGAAACAATTGTTTATTGCTTCTGTGTTTGATGTGTTCATCAGAGAAATTCGTTAATCAAGCCACCGATACCTGATGAATTGTTGGATTCGGTCGTTCCGACAAAAGTACCTAGATGACTAGCAAAGGTACCTAAATTAAGACTTTGCACGTAGATGTCTCCTGTCCCACGGAAAGTGTTAACCACCCCTTCACCTGTTCCGACTGATTGCAGCCAGCCGTTTTCGAGGTGAATATGGTAATCAAGACTAGTGCTCCAAGCAACCACATGGGCGTTATCGATGGTCATTTCTTGATTGGTTAGGCTGATTTTTTTGATAGAACCGAACGCATTCGCTAGTAAAATCCCTTGCCCCTGTGTGGTCATGACAAAGAAACCACCTTGCCCACCAAAGAGGGCACGACCAACACTCTGGAGCTCAAGGGTATAGTGCGCTGAGCCATCCATGGCTAGAAAGGCACCGTCATTGAGACGGTACTGCTCTGCTCCCAATTCTAATGCAATCACTTGACCAGGCATCGACGGAGCAATAGCTAACTTGCCATCATCCGCCGACGAGATCGCCTGCGTGATAAAAGCGGACTCCCCTGACACCATAGAACGCCCCACTGCCTTAATCAACTTCCCAAGACCACTGCCTTGGGCATTGAGCTTGGTGTTGAGACTGATGCTGGGGGTGTGATAAACCATGCTGCCACGCTGAATATAGGCAGACTCACCGCGTTCGAGAGCGATTTCCACCAGCGGAAAATTTTCGTTGCTAGAAATGGTGTAATTCATACGATTGTCTGACATGATAAATCTCCTTTGTTTGATGTTGTTGATACAGAGATTGTACCGCTTTCTTTTTTTGTTGTCAAACAGTAATCACGACCCTTTTATTAACTTAGACTTTCCTCAATCGCTTCGTAAACAAACTGGGCAGTCCCTGCACCCGCTACTTGGTCAATGGTCTGGGTGAAGCGGTTGTCCTGGGCATACATCATGCCAAGTCCTCGTAAAATTTCTGATGTGCAAGGGTAATAATGTTCAGAAATCGTATCTTGCAGTCGTTTAACCTGCTCTTGCACCGCAGGGGCTGTAACAGTTAAATGTCTGAGTTTACCAAATTCCTCAAAAATCGTCATCAGCTCATGATGACTGGTCTGCCAATCGTCAGCGGCTGTTTTGGCAACAAAGTCTTGGTAGGCTTGAGTATTGCCCCAACGGTTTTGAGCTTCTTCTTGAAGCTGTTTGAGTTCTTCCTGGTTAAAAATGTCTAGTGTCATGGTACCTTCTCCTTTGATTAAGTCCTTGGTGAGCGATAGGAGCTTGTCCAAGCGCTCACGTTTGAGTTCCAATAGATGGACATACTCCCTTAGCACCGCCCGCTTCACCGCTGGTGGTCCATCTAGTAGCTCCGCTATGGTTTTCAGAGGAAGCTCTAACTCACGAAAGAGCAAGATGTCTTGCAAGCGCATCAAGGCCTTATCGTCATAAAGCCGATAAAGACTTGCAGTCACTTGACTTGGACGCAAAAGTCCAATCTCATCATAATAGTGCAGGGTGCGTACGCTCACCCCTGTCAGTTGACTGACCTCTTTGACTGTTTTCATGACAGATGTCCTCCTTGATACCCATTCTACACCCTGACGCGACGTGAGTGTCAAGCTTTTTTTTTAAATAAATGAGCAAAGGCTAGTTTTTTCTTCCTAAATCTGCTATACTGGTCAAAACAAAAAGGAGGCTCTGCTATGTTCCCTAAAAAACCATTGACAAAAGGTTCCCACATCCGCGTGCTTAGCCCATCTAGCTCCATCCATCGTCTAGGCGGCTTTGAAGCGAACCTAGCTGCTAAAGAGCGCTTGGAAGCCTTGGGCTTTCATCTGTCCTTTTCGTCCCATTATCTGGTACCTGCTGATGCGCTGGACTCAGCCCCGATTGCCGATCGGGTGGCGGACTTACACGAGGCCTTTGCGGACGAGTCGGTGGATGCGATTTTGGCGACGATCGGCGGTAGCAATGCCAATGAGCTCTTGCCTTATCTGGACTACGCGTTGATTGCCCAAAACCCAAAAATCCTCTGTGGCTACTCGGACACAACAGCCCTCCTTAATGCCATCTATGCCAAGACAGGGGTTATGACCATCATGGGACCCAGCTACTCGAGTTTCAAGATGGTGGAGGGACAGCCCTACCAAACGGCGTCTTGGCTAGCAGCGACCAGCCTTGCCCCTTACGACCTAACGCCTAGTCCTGAGTGGTCCAGTGATGCCTGGTATGACCCTAGCCTACCACGCCAGTTTTTCCCAACAGCTTGGAAGGTTTATGCCCATGGCAGAGCTGCTGGCACAGCCATCGGTGGCAACCTGTCGACCTTCGGTCTCTTGCGTGGCACCCCTTATGCCCCACAGCCAGACCGCTATGTGCTGTTCTTAGAAGAGGCCGAAAGTGATGATTACATCGAATTTAATCGCCATTTGGCAGCCATTCTCCAAGCCTATCCTAACCCTCAAGCCGTCTTGATTGGACGCTTTCCCAAGGAATGTCAGATGACGGAAGAGACCCTTCTCTACATTCTGGACAAGCACCCTGTCCTCAAGACCATCCCAGTGCTTTATGACTTGGACTTTGCCCACACCCAACCGCTCTTTAGCCTGCGGATTGGTGGACAGGTGACCGTAGACACGTCAAATCTGAGCATCCGATTTGATTAGATTGCAAAAAATCCGCCACAGAGCGGATTTTTAGTTTGTGTATACTCAAAGAAAATCAACATCAGACGAGGTCAAATTCTACAAGTTATCAACCACAGATTGCACTAACTCAGTCGTTGGGGCAGTGTCGCTTTCAACACTTATCCGTCACAAGGGAGTTGACGACGGCTGGCGAGAGAGACAGAGCGTATCAATCCGGATGCTGTCCATCGTGGGCTTGCCAGAGGCAGTCGGTCAGCTGGAAATTGCTAAAGCGGGCAGTAAAGCGAGAGTCTTCTGGGCTGCAAGCATAGACGCCGAAGGAGACCTGCTTGCTAGCAGCTGCCATGTGGCAAATCCGCATCTAGTGGAAGCGGACGCCGTCCAGAGAATACTCGATTTTGAAGTCGTCCTGCCGTCTGCTCAGGCGGTAGACGACTTGTTTGGTCGTAGTTGGAAACTCAGCGGTTGCCCAGTCGGAATAACCGCCGTTGGTCACGACACTGCCTAAGTGTTGAAAATCGTCGTTTTCATATTCTACAGACGCTTTTAACCAATTCTGCTCGCTTTTTCATTTCAAGGTTCGCACCTTCCACAGTCTTTCCCTAGACTGTGGAAGCTATCCTGATAGAGGACGATGCCTGCTTGGTCAAAGCGGTGATGGCTGTCCGTAAAGTCAACGGTGACGGTAAAGGAGAAAAATGGGTCATCCGTTGTCATCTGAAAGAGTGGGGCGTTGTCGTTTTGGAAATGGTAGTAGGTCCGTTGCCAGAGGTCGGTGTGGGGCTGGGTGGTCAGGGTCAAGCTGTCCTCCTTGACTATCCAATTCTCAGGCTCTCGTGTCCATGAAAAAGCGGTTAGATCCATTTTATTCTCCTGTTAGAATAGCTAGGGTTTGATAGGGTTGCAGGGTAAGGTGTGCACCGAGATCGGTCGACCCATAGTTGCTGATGAGGACACGTCCTGCTTGATAAGTAGCAGCTAAGTCCAAGGTCACATTTTCAGCAAAGAAGTTATTGAGCACCAGCAAGCTCTGTCCGTCCAGCTGCCGCTCGAAGGCGTAGACCTTGTCGCTGTCGGTGTAGGCAGCTCGGTAATCTCCCTCTGATATGATAGGGTATGCTTTTCGGAGTTGAATGAGTTTTTGGTAGAAAGGGAAAATCTTGCCTGTTTTTTCGGTTTCGACATTGATGGTCTCATAGGACTTGCCGACCTTGAGCCACGGAGTAGCGGTGGAGAAGCCTGCATGTTCACTACTATCCCACTGCATCGGTGTGCGTGAATTATCACGGGACTTGGCCTTGATAATGGCAAAAGCTTCCGAAGGCAGCTTGCCATTTTCCAAGAGCATGGCATAGGCGTTGAGGCTCTCCACATCCACGTAGTCGGACATGGCGTCATAATCAGGATCCAGCATGCCAATCTCCTCGCCCATGTAAATGTAGGGGGTGCCACGAGAGAGGTGAATAGACGCCGCCAGCATGGTCGCTCCCTCTTCACGGAAGTTGTCCACATCCACAAAGCGATTGAGGGCACGGGGCTGGTCGTGGTTGTTGTAGAAGAGGGCATTCCAGCCATTGCCTGCACTCATGCCTTCTCCCCAGTTGTGAAAGAGCTCTTGTAAGGCCTTGAAATCAAAGTCCATAATGGTCCATTTTTGCCCGTCCTTGTAGTCCACCTTAAGGTGGTGGAAGTTAAAGGCCATAGCCAGCTCCTCCCGCTCTGGGGCAGTGTAGAGGATGCAGTTGTCAATGGTGGTCGCAGACATCTCGCCCACCGTCATAAAGCTGGGGTCAGTGCCAAAGCTAGCTTGGTTGAGGGCGTGGAGGTAGTCGTGGGTGATGGGGCGATCGGTGTAAGCAGGTTTGCCGTCGTTTATCGGGCAGTCCTCTAGCACCTCGTCCTTGCCGATGAGGTTGATGACATCAAAGCGGAAGCCTTTGACGCCCTTGTCCTTCCAGAAATTGACCACCTTGAACAGCTCCTTGCGGACATGGGGATTGCGCCAGTTGAGATCAGCCTGCGTCTCGTCAAAGAGGTGGAGGTAGTATTTTCTTGTATCGCCAAAAGGCGCCCAGGCAGAGCCACCAAACTTTGATACCCAGTCGGTCGGCTGGTCTCTCAAGATAAAGAAATCTTGGTAAAAAGCATCGCCAGCCAAGGCTTTCTGAAACCACTCGTGTTCGGTCGAGCAGTGATTGAGCACCATGTCCAGCATAAAGTCGATGCCCAGCTCTTTACCTCTAGCAACCATCTCCTTAAAATCGGCCATGGTTCCAAAAAGCGGATGAACTGCCGTGTAGTCAGCAACATCATATCCGTTGTCCCGCTGAGGGCTAGGGTAAAAGGGATTGAGCCAGACCATATCAATGCCCAGCTCCGCCAAATAAGGGAGTTTGTCGATGATGCCACGCAGGTCGCCGATACCGTTACCAGTCGTATCTTTGTAGGATTTGGGGTAAATCTGGTAGACCACCTTTGTCTTATCCAGTGTCATGAAGTGTCCTTTCTTTTTTGAAAAATAGCAGAGCAGGTAGTTGACCACATCATGGCCCAAACCACAAAAAACAAAATATTAAACGATAAAAATTGACAAATAAGAGAAAATTCTGTAAACTAGAAATGTAAACGAATCTGAACTTGTTTTTCGTTAGAAAGGAGAACGATAAAATCGAAAAACAGCCCTATCTGACTAAATACAATCGGAGGAAAACAATGATACCATCAGCAAAAATAGGCAAACTTTTAGCCGCTTGCTTCATCACATCATTAGCTCTCGCACCCTCTATATCAGCAGATAGCATAACAGTGACCGACCGCTATCAACCACGTGCCGTGGTTCTTGACGATCCAGGATACAGAAGTGGATGTTGGAAATATTTGTACACCATTGAATCTTATAGCTATTATCAACATACTGGAACAGGTAGACGAACTAGTCTACAGACGACATCGACAGTTAATTACACGGTCAATACCGTAATAAGTGGCTGGGCAACTCATTCAAGTTCTTGGCCTATTCCAACATACAATCCTGCTTTTGCTGGCTTAATGGGAGGGTGTCCATGATATCAACTAATAAACTAAAATCTCACAGCGATTGGCAGGATTGGCTCAACAACCAGCTAAACTTGCCCTTAAACCAAGCAGAGCAAATAGCCCTCACTAGATCCGTAGACCAGCTCGAAACAATAGACTACCTCCCCAAAGTCGTCCAGCAACTCAAAGACAAACTAGCCCCGCTGGCCTGGGACGGCAACCTGTCCCAGCATGGTCTAGCCCTCTACACAGAGGTCTGCCGGCGCATGCCGACAACAGGGGCTTCCAGTTGGTGGAATCGCTTCATCAGACCACGCCGATAAAATAACTTGAAACCTTATGACCTATGTATTCACATCTCAGCACGCCCCTGACTGGCTAATTCGTGTCCACTCTTTGTCATATGCCCTTGCAATACCAACCGTATTACTCTTTCTTGATTGAACTCAAGCTTGCCTAGTCAACCGAACACTTCGATTACGAATACAAGTTCTTAGTTTGAAATAAAGTAGCAGTTTTATCATTTGGCGAAACTGCTACTTTTTTATAATCATCTGATGATCCTTTAACAGTAACCAGCTGTCAGCAAGTGCTCACCATGAGCAATAGCACGCGGCAAATCACCGATAACAGTGATATTAAATTGCTCTGTATTGGTCACGATGATCGGCGTTTCTGTAATCAGACCAGCAGCTGAGATGACCTCTTGGTCAAAGCTGATGAGCTTATCTCCAGCTGCCACTCGGTCGCCTTGCTTGACGTGGGCCTCGAACCCTTTACCCTCTAGGCTAACCGTGTCCATACCGATGTGGATAAGCAACTCAATCCCATCATCGGTTGTTAACCCAATGGCATGTTTGGTCGGAAAGAGCACAGATACCGTACCAGCTACAGGCGCTGTCAACAGACCTTGACTCGGTTCAATCACCACACCTTGTCCCATTAGCCCTTGGGCAAAGACAGGATCAGTTGCCGTGTTAAGAGCCTTGACCTGACCTGCTAAGGGGCTTTGGACAAGGATGTCCTTACTTGCAACCTTAGCAGGACTAGGCTTTTTTACAGTCACCTCACGGTCTGCCTTAGCCTCGTCTTCTGACTTGGTCAGGATACCAGCCTTACGGAAGAAGAAGGTCAACACAATTGGGACAGCGATGGCAACAGCCATTGCTACGAGGAAAGCTCCCCAGTATTGCGCTTTAATCGCTAAGATACCTGGCAAACCACCGACACCGATGGAATTAGACTGAATGCCTAGGGTTGTTGACAAGAGACCTGCAAAACCAGAACCTGCAAGACCTGCAACAAATGGGTAAACGTACTTGACGTTAACACCAAAGAGGGCTGGTTCAGTCACGCCAAGGTAGGCTGAGATAGCTGCTGGAAGCGAAATTTGAGCTTCTTTTTCATTGTTGCGGTTCATGAAGTAGTAACCAAGCACTGCTGAACCTTGCGCAATGTTTGACAAAGCAATCATCGGCCAGAGACCTGTACCACCAGCATCTGCAATCAACTGCGTGTCAATGGCATTGGTCATGTGGTGAAGACCAGTGATGACAAACGGTGCATAAAGCGAACCAAAGATAAGACCGAACAAGGCTTTCAAGGGACCAGTCAAACCAGCTAAAACAATGGTTGACAAGCCTTGACCTAACCACCAGCCAAATGGTCCCAATACGGTGTGTGCCAAGATAAGCGCTGGAAGCAAGGACAAGAATGGCACGAAAATCATAGAAATCACTTCTGGGATACGTTTACGCCAGAAAATTTCAAGGTAAGATAGGGACAAACCAGCCAAGAGAGCTGGGATAACCTGAGCTTGGTAACCAATACGGTTAATTGTAAAGCTACCAAAGTTCCATATCCACTCCTCAGCAATGACAGAAGCATCTGTGCCAGGCACTGCGTAGGCATTGAGCAATTGCGGTGACACCAAGCAGATACCAAGGACGATGCCAAGGATTTGAGAGGTTCCCATCTTACGCGTAACAGACCAAGTAATCCCTACAGGCAAGAAGTGGAAGATCGCTTCACCTGGTAACCAAAGGAAATGGTTAACCCCATTCCAGAATGGAGAAACTTGTGTGATGGTGTTCCAGACAGGATTACCATCTGCGTCAAATACAGGCTTGCCGTCTGCCATGGCTTGACCTAGCCATTCCATGCCGACACCTTCAAGCAGGTTACGGAAACCTAAAATCAAACCGCCGACGATGATGGCTGGTAAGATTGGGGTGAAAATCTCTGCCAACATGGTCATGACACGCTGGATAGCGTTTTGGTTGCTTTTAGCTGCTGATTTAGCAGCTTCTTTTGAAACGCCTTCGATACCAGATACGGCAGTGAAGTCGTTGTAGAAAATCGGCACATCATTACCGATAATCACTTGGAACTGACCAGCGTTGGTAAAGGTTCCTTTGACCGCTGGGATAGCTTCGATAGTCTTGATGTCTGCTGCTTTATCATCTTTTAAAACAAAGCGCATACGGGTGGCACAGTGGGTAACCGCTGTGATGTTCTCTTTACCGCCAACAGCTGCTAACAGCTGTTTCGCGTCTTCTTGGAATTTTCCCATTATCTTTGTGCGCTAGATAACTAGCTCCTCCTATTTTTTTGAAAAAGGTCGTACAACTTTTTACACCCTCATTGTAACCGACAACAAAATTGTCTGCAAGTTGTTTGGTGCTATTTTTTGACTTTTTTGTTAAAATAAGATAACTTGTCTGGAAAAACAACAACATTTGAAAGAGAATGCTACGTTTATGAAAAAATATGAGATTATTTTCAAAAAGTTGGAACAAGACATTCTAACAGGCCATCTAGCGCCAGGAGATTATCTACCAACAGAAATCGAACTCAGCCAGCACCATCAGGCCAGCCGAGACACTGTCCGGAAAGCTCTGCAATTGCTCACCGATACTGGTCTCATCCAAAAAATGCAGGGTCGTGGGACCCAAGTCAGCAAGCGAGAGCGGTTCAACTTTCCGGTATCTGATCTCATCAGTTACCAAGAATTGGTCACAAACTTTGGCATCAATTCAACGACACGGCTGGTTAGTATCGACAAGGTCATCATTGACGATAAACTCCACACACTGACAGGCTTTCCAAAACACACCATCATCTGGCGGGTCACTCGCCAGCGGATTGTTGACGGCATTGCCGCAGTGGTCGACATCGATTACCTCCTCAAGCGCCTAGTCCCCGAGATGACACGAGAAATAGCCGAGCGGTCAATTTATGCCTATCTGGAAAATCAATTAAACCTTGACATTGCCTCTGCCCAAAAAGAGATTACCATCGATCATGTCACTGACAGTGATAAGCGGTTGCTTGACTTAGGCAAGGATGCCCACGTCGTTTCTGTCAAGTCACAAGTCTTTTTGGCAGATGGACAACAGTTCCAATTCACCGAGAGCCGCCATAAACTGGAAAAGTTCAAATTTGTTGACCTAGCCAAGCGCAAACGATTATAGCTTAAGACGAAACAGGAGGCATTTCTGCCTCCTGTTTCGTCTTATTTTTCGGTCAACCGATGGCGCTCAACGGTCGCAATACACCACGCCACCAACTCCTCCAAACGCTCGATTTGCTCGGTCATGTGAAGGTAGCCGATCACCGCTTCAAAGCCCGTCGAGACCTTGTAGGTGACAATGTCTGTGTTCTTGGCCTTGGTTTGGCTGTTGGCGTTGCGCCCACGCTTATAAATCTCGATTTCTTTTTCGGTCAATAGCTGCGCTTCTAACATGGCTTGAACTAGCATGGCCTGTGCCTTGGCGGACACATAGTGGGTTGCTAGGCGGTGCAGCTGGTTAGGCTTGGTCTGCCCAGTCATTATGAGGTGGCGGCGAATGTACATGGCGTACACAGCATCTCCCTCAAAAGCCAAGGCAATCCCGTTGATCAGATTGACGTCTACTGGTCTAGTCACGCGTCCACCTCACCCCGTCCTTGGTGTCAAGGAGCTTAATGCCTCTGCGAGCCAATTCGTCCCGAATGCGGTCTGCGGTAGCAAAGTCACGGTTGGCACGTGCTTCCTGCCGCTCGGCAATTAGCGCTTCGATAGCACTGTCGAGGACTTCCTCTTCAAAGACGATGCCAAAGACCTCCAGCATGGCCGCAAAGGCTGTCTTGACAGCTGGTGTGTAGTTGCCTGAGTTGATCCACTTAGCCAGCTCGAAAACAACCGTAATGCCGTTGGCGGCATTGATGTCATCATCCATACTGTCTGTAAAGCGAGTAACAAAGTCCGCCAGCACTGCCTCGTCAGCTGTCGCCGTCAGAGGCTGGGTATAGGCATTTTTCAGGTACTTAAGGTTAACTTCAGCATCATAGATGGCTTTTTCAGAGAAATTGATGGGCTTGCGGTAATGTTGTGTTGCTAAAAAGAAGCGCAAGACCTGACCATCAATCTTATCCAACAAGTCACGGGCAAAGACAAAGTTACCTAGCGACTTGGACATCTTCTCATTGTCCACATTGACGAAGCCATTGTGGAGCCAGTAGTTGGCAAAGGTGTGTCCTGTCTTGCACTCACTTTGGGCGATTTCGTTGGTATGGTGCGGAAACTCAAGGTCAGCTCCCCCACCATGGATATCAATCGTATCCCCCAGTAGCTCTGTCGCCATGACTGAGCACTCGATGTGCCAGCCTGGTCGACCTGCTCCCCAAGGACTATCCCATGAAATCTCACCTAGCTTGGCAGACTTCCAGAGGGCAAAATCCAGCGGATTTTCCTTGCGGGCTGTTTCCTCGTCAGTCCGACCACTAGCACCGATTTCGAGGTCAGCGAGGGTTTTATTGGCTAGTTTGGCGTAGTTAGTAGCCTTCTCGACACGGAAGTAAACATCCCCATCTGCCTCATAAGCGTAGCCATTTCCCAAAAGCACCTCGATAAAGGCAATAATCTCGGCCATATAGTCCATGACGCGAGGGTTCTTGGTCGCAGGCTTGACAAAGAGCTGGGCAGTATCTTCCTTAAAAGCGGCGATGAACTGGTCAGCCAACTCCTTTGGCGTCATTTGGCTTTCCGCAGCCGCCCTTATAATCTTGTCGTCCACATCGGTGAAGTTGCTGATGTAGGTGACGTCGTAGCCACGGTACTCCAAATAGCGGCGAATGGTGTCAAAAGCGACCGTCGATCGGGCGTTGCCGATGTGAATGTAGTTGTAAACCGTCGGTCCGCAAACATACATCTTGACCTTTCCCTCTTCCAAGGGCAAAAAGTCACGCAAGCTGCGAGTCATGGTGTCGTAGAGTTTTAGGGTCATGGCTACTCCTTTCCATTAATTGAAGACAAGTAAAATAGCTCAGCTAAGTAACCTTCCTTCAGCATAGACAAATTAAAGACGTTGGCAATATGAGCAAAAGCTTCTGATAATGGTAAATGAGCTGTTTTCCAACCTTGACCATCTGTGACCCAAACAAATTCAACGTCATCTGCTGAACTGGTGACAAACTGACTTAATTCCGTAAACTCACCCGCAACAGCTTTTAATTTACTGCCCCCTCCGCCGTAATAGTTAGTCTCGATTAACCAAACTTTATGACGAATAGGGCAGTAAACTGCCACATCAAAGCGACGTTCAGATTTATCAACTGGAACTGTAACTCCCCAATTCTCTCTGATAAAGGGTGCAGTAGCCTGTGCCTTGAATTCTAAAACGTATTGTTGACAAATTTTTTGGACATGTCGTCCAACAATACCTTCCATAGTATCACCACTACGATTTTTACGTCCATTGCTATCTAAACCAGTCTCAACACCATAAACATAATCAACCAGAGAACGATTAGCTTTACACTGCAAAAACTCTAACAGCCCTGCTTTGTCAATAAAATCAACATAATCAACAATACGATTGGTATCTATCGTTGAAAAATTTAGATGGTCAAAGGTCATCTCATCATGTTCGTCCATAGATAAAATATCCAAAACCTTATCACGACTGGCAATCAAACTAGGGATGGCACGCAATAACTGTGGTTGACGCATGAATAAATCCAAAGCTTCTTCGCGGATATTATCTTTCCCAATCAAATAGTTCAACGTATGCAATTCTAATTCAAACTTTTCTGTCTCACGTGCAACCTTTTCCCAGTTGACATAATATTCTGGAGTACGGTTGGTGATTGAGAGGGTGGATAGAAAACGCTCCAAACGCTCACTTGAGGATTGTGATATATATTCATTTACAGTCATTACGACTCCTCCAGAGGAATTGGTAACCCCAATACTTCTAATGGGATGTAGTTAAAATAATAACCACAGCCAACATCAATGATATAGTCTAAAACATCTTTATAGGCAGGATTATCAAACCAACTTTTATCTAACAGATAATAGTAGCGAACTTCTTTATTAAGTGGAGCAAACAACTTACGGTACTGTTTTAACTTAAAATCGCAGGTCTGAAGTTTTTCATCAACACTACCTTGTCCCTTTTGAGTTTTTTTCTCAATAATAAAAACGGTATTATTTGAAATAACAAAAATAGCATCATCTGGGAGTAATTTCCTTGAAATGATGGATTGATAATCTAACTCAACTTCATTAAAGTAGCGATACAAACCGTGTTTCTGAAATATTTCTGCCACAACATTTCCTTGAAAACTCACTTCCCAACGAGATACCGATTTCCTAGGTTTCTTTTTTATCTCACCTGTTCTTTTGAGAATTTTTATATCAAAATCATTCTCTGTAACTTCATAGCCTGGTTGTTTGGAAATAAATGATGGTAAATCCGTTTCTAATTCAAACGCTAAACCTGTTTTTGTATTAGCTCCGCCCACTCCATCTTTTTTCATTTTTCATTCTCCAATCGTCTAATCGCAATGTTTAAATACTCTTCTTCGGCATCAATTCCAATAAATCGACGCTTTAAACGCTTGGCGACAACACCCGTTGTGCCACTTCCTACAAAAGGATCTAAAATATAATCACCTTCTCTGGTGCTTGCTAAAATAATCCGCTCAAGCAAATATTCTGGTTTTTGAGTTGGATGCTTACCAGCCCACTTTTCTGCTTTGGCTGTTAAACTGCCTAACCAGACATCTTTCATCTGCTTGCCATCATTCAACTCTTTCATCAGGTCATAATTATAATAATGTTTGACTTTCTTATCTGCTTTTCTTGCCCATAAGATGGTTTCTGTTGAATGAGTAAAATAACGACAGGATAAATTTGGGGCGGGATTCGTCTTTTGCCAAGTGATGTTATTCAAAATTTTGAATCCCTCTTGTTCCAAAGCCATTCCAACAGAATAGATATTGTGCAAACTCCCCGAGATCCAAATTGTCCCATTTGGTTTTAAAACCCGTTTTGCTAATCTTATCCAGCGACGATTGAAGGCATGTTTTTCTTCCAAAGATGAAATTTTATCCCAGTGACCTTTGTCAACAGAAACAACCTGTCCACCAGAATTAGAGATACCACCATTACTTAAAAAATATGGCGGGTCTGCAAAAATCATATCCATGCTCTCTGGTTTTATTTTTTCCAAAAAACTAAAGGTATCTGCATGAATTAAGATCGACTGTTCTTTATGATAGTATGGTTTGGTCATTAATAAACCTCCTCCATACTGATATTCGTTATTTAGATTCATAATTGGTTATAATCAACTCAGATACTTTTCCACGACTAGCAGATGTTGCACCATTTGTTCGAGTAGCTTCGACACGATGAATATAAAAACCTTTATACAGTTCCTCAACTAAGGGACTTGATGAATTCGATAACATAACATAGGCGCCTCTATCATCTAAAGCTTTGAAAGTATCACGCAACCGAACCTGATCATCATAGGAAAACCCCTCATGTGTATAAGAAGTAAACGAACTCGTCTCCGATAACGGTATATACGGTGGGTCAAAATAGACAAAATCATACCTTTGAACATCTGCAATAGCCTGCTCAAAATCCCCATTTAGAATCTTGATATCATGGCTATTCAAATAATCTGAAATAGCCAAAATCAATTCACTGTCAACAATCTTAGGATTTTTATAACGTCCATAAGGTACATTAAATTGATTTTTAGAATTAACGCGATAAAGACCGTTAAAATTGACACGTAACATATACATAATTCGAGCTGCACGTTCAACCGCTGATAACTCATCAAAGTTATCCTGACGGTCTAGGGATCTTATGTCTAAATAATACTCTTTAGAATTATTCTCTTGGTGTACCTCCAGCAAGTCTATCAGTTGCTTAGGATTTTTCTTAATTTGCTCGTAACAATTGACTAACTCTGTATTAAAATCATTTATGACCGCTGTTTTAGGAACTAACTCCAGAAATAAAGCTCCACCACCAATAAAGGGCTCAATATAGCGACCGTATGATTCTGGTAGTTTTTTTTTAAGTTCAGGCAATAACTGACGTTTCCCACCTGTCCATTTTGTAAATGGTTGTAAAGATTGCTTCATACCCCTATTATACCATATCCCAGCAAAAATAAACCAAAGAAAAAGCCAACTGTTATTACAGTTAGCCCTTATCTATCCCTCTCGCCATCGCCATCGCCACGTCAAAAAAGGTCATGACATCTGCGGTGCGCTCGCCTGCCCGCTTGTCCCACTGATTACTGGTGTGGTCAACGTAGTCCGCTGTGTAGAAAAACTGGTAGACCTTGGCTTGTCGATACTGCGCCCACGCCATGATAGCTGAGGCTTCCATGTCCACCACCGTCGCTCCAGCCGCCAAGCGCCTCTCCACCTTGTCCGCCGTCTCGCGGTAAAAAGCGTCCGTCGTCCAGCTCTTTGCCCGCACATGTGGGATTCCTGCGGCATCTAAGGCCTTTTCCATGGTCAATAGCAAAGCTGGATCATAGGCAATCTCATCGCTAGCAGGAGCGTAGTGGTAGCTTGTCCCCTCATCCCGTAGGGCAGAGGCTGGCAAGATAATACGGTCAGCCTTGAGCGACTTGTCCAAAACCCCACACGAGCCCAGAACGATAAAGTGTTCAAATCCAAATGCCTTTAACTCCTCCAACTGACCAACTGCCATCGGAGCTCCAACTACCGCCAGCATGACAGCAACCTGAACCCCATCGTGTTCGTAAAGGTAGATGGGATTGTGCCCGTTGATGCTGTTCATATAGCCAATCTGCCTGACACCTGCCATCTGACGCACCCGCTCTACGATTTCCCCATTAAACGAGTAAATCAAGGTCGAGCAGACCTCATCCACACGATGGCTGAGCCCTAGATTATCTGGTTCGATAACCGCAGGAATCGGATTAAATTCCGTTAATAACATACTTCTCACCCCTCCACATTTACTCTATCTTACAACTCCGATGACTGGTGACTGCTTTCTTTCAGCTGTTCCAGTTTAGACGTGTAATAGAGCGACTCACGTTCCTCCTCAATTTGATGAATGACCAGATCATCTTTTTTACCGTGCACCCGAACGACACGTGCTGGAACACCGACAACCGTCACATCAGCAGGAACATCGGCAAGCACCACAGAAGCCGCTCCCACTTTAGCATTTTCCCCAATCTCTATCGGACCAATCAGTTGCGAATGAGCCGAAATCAAGGCCCCTCGCCGTATGGTCGGGTGACGCTTACCCGTGTCTTTCCCCGTGCCACCAAGTGTCACCCCGTGGTAGAGCATGACACCTTCCTCGATGACAGCAGTCTCACCGATTACCAGACCAGACCCATGGTCAATGAAGACCCCAGCCGCAATCTCAGCTCCTGGGTGAATCTCTATCTGGGTCCAAAACCGCCAGAACTGACTGTGCATACGTGCTAAGAGCTTGAAGTCACGTTGCCAAAGCCAGTGGGACAGGCGATGGGCAGCTAAAGCTTTGACGCCAGGATAGGTCAAAAGAACCTCCGCCGTTGTCCGCGCCGCAGGATCTAGCTGTTTGATGATCGCAATCGTTTTTGCCCACCAGCCCATATCTTCCTCTCCTTTATATCATATCAGTAATCAGTTTAAACCGTGTATCAAAAATGAACAACGTCCACCAGAGAGCTTCAGGATGTTGGCTATTCACTCTGACATCGAGCTAGCTGAACTTACATCCAGACTAAGCTTTCGGCTCTAGCTGTTCCCATAGCAAAAGTTCCATCCCCTCGTCGAAAGGGTTAATGGCAATCCCTGTCGTCTCATCTAGGATATTTTTCCCGGCTGGCGGGGTATTAAACCGACTCAATTCCCAGACCATAATGACACCTTCTTGTTGACGGAAAAAGCCACCAAAATTCTCATCGTTGTACCATCTCGCAAAGCTGACGAGGTTAGAAAAGACAGGGACGTAGTGCTGCCCTTCTGGATTGGTCATCATGGTAAAAATCCGCACCAGATTACCATCCTCGTCCTTGCGATGATAGGCAGGGATCAGGTAGGTCTTATCCAGTTTATCAGCAACCTGATTTTCCTCTCCTAACACCCGATTCAGAACCTGCGTGTGGTGATTGACAAAAGTGATCATATCACTGGTCTTAATCAATGTGGAGTTGCCTCCGTCGCCTGACTTCTTCAAGTTGAAGACCAGTCCTGCCAGCTGTTTTTCAATCGCTTCACGCAAGACATCCAGCGCCGAACGATCGACCCATTTCTGTTGGTTCGCACTGGCTTGCAGTGCTTTAAATTGATTCAAGTCAGCGACATCTGTAAAAACCGGAACAACCTTTTGACCTTCAACCTCGATAGCATAGGGTTTATCACTGGCAAGTACAGTTTCACCATGAAAAGCATTGACCAAACCCAAGGCATCCAAAAAATTAGTCGGGTCAGCGATAAAGGCACGCAGGCGCTTATCTAGTTCCTTGGTTAGTTTTATTTTCATCATATTCTCCTTAAAAAGCGGGAAATGGGCAGAGTTCAGTCATCAGAAACTGGCTCAACACGATTAAGCCTATCTGTTCACTGATGATGACGCTAGAGCTAGCTAAACAGAAACAATGAACAGAACAATCACGCCCAATTTCCCTTATCTTGGTAATGAGTTTAGTTTTCAGCAGAGCCAGTTGCAGGACGGTCAGCTTTTTCACGGCGTGGTTTACGTTCGCCATCCTTGCCTTCTGGTTTTGGCGGACGTGGCAATAAGGCTTTCATAGAGGCATCCACACGACCACGGTCGTCAATCTTGATAATCTTGACATCCACTTCGTCACCGATTTCCACCAAGTCCTCAACACGGTTCACTCGGTTCCATGCCATCTCAGAGATATGCACCATAGCATCTGTTTTATCAAAGAGGTTGACAAAAGCACCAAATTTTTCAATGCGGACAACCTTGGCCTTGTAGACCTCACCGACCTTGGCTTCACGCACCAGACTTGCAATAATCTCCTTGGCACGGTTCATGGCAGCTTGGTCGCTAGAGAAGATGGACACCAAACCGTCTTCTTCGATGTCAATTTTGACACCTGTCTCAGCGATAATCTTGTCGATGGTCTCACCACCCTTACCGATGACCACTTTAATCTTGTCTACATCAATCATGATGGTGTCAATCTTCGGTGCAGTCGGTGCCAATTCTGGACGAACAGCTGGGATAGCCTCGTGCAGCACATCCAGGATTTCAAAGCGAGCTTTCTTGGCTTGTGCCAGAGCTTCTTCCAAAATTTGCGGCGTAATACCCTCAATCTTGATGTCCATTTGCAGGGCTGTAATCCCTTCACGCGTCCCCGCTACCTTGAAGTCCATATCACCAAAGTGGTCTTCCAGACCTTGAATGTCGGTCAAGATGGTGTAGTTGTTCCCATCTGAAATCAGCCCCATGGCAATCCCTGCGACAGGTGCCTTAATCGGCACCCCACCAGCCATGAGCGCCAGCGTGCCCGCACAGATAGAGGCCTGTGAGGAGGAACCGTTGGATTCCAAGACCTCTGCGACCAAACGAATGGCATAAGGGAACTCCTCAAGGCTCGGCAAGACTTGCTCCAGAGCCCGTTCACCAAGTGCCCCGTGACCAATCTCACGGCGACCAGGTGCACCGTAACGTCCAGTTGAACCGACAGAGTACTGCGGGAAATTGTAATGATGCAGGAATCGTTTCTTGTATTCCGGCTCTAAACCGTCAACGATTTGGGTCTCTCCCATCGGAGCAAGGGTCAAGACGGACAGGGCTTGGGTCTGCCCACGCGTAAAGAGACCAGAACCGTGTACCTGTGGTAAAAAGTCCACTTCCGCATCCAGCGGACGGATTTCATCGACACGACGACCATCTGGACGAATTTTGTCCTCGGTGATGAGACGACGCACTTCGGCATGCTCCATGAGCTCCAAGATTTCCGCCACGTCACGCATGATGCGGTCGTAGTCCTCATGGTCAGCGTAACGCTCTGCATAGACAGCTGTCACACGCTCACGGACGGCGTTGGTCGCATCTTCACGCGCCAGCTTTTCCTCAACTTGAACAGCAGCTTGGAGGTCGGCGTTGTAGGCAGCGATAATCTCCGCCTGAAGTTTAGGATCGACCTGCAAGAGCTCCACATCTGCCTTTTCCTTGCCGACAGCGGCCACAATGTGCTCTTGGAAAGCAATTAGTTCTTGGATGGCTTGGTGGCCCAATAGCAGAGCTTCCAGCATGATGTCTTCTGACAATTCCTTAGCACCAGACTCCACCATGTTGATGGCTTCTTTGGTACCAGCAACGGTCAATTCCAGCAAGGATTTTTCCTGTTCTTTCTTGGTTGGATTGATGATAAAGCGACCATCGACATAGCCCACCTGTACCCCAGCAATCGGCCCATTGAAAGGAATATCTGAAATAGACAGAGCCAGCGAGCTACCAAACATGGCTGCCATTGGAGCGCTAGCATTTTCATCATAGGAAAGAACCGTGTTGATGACCTGCACCTCGTTGCGGAACCCTTCGGCAAACATTGGGCGAATCGGACGGTCAATCAAGCGAGCAGTCAGGGTTGCATCCGTTGACGGACGACCTTCCCGCTTGTGGAAGCCACCAGGGAACTTGCCAGCTGCATACATTTTTTCCTCGTAATTGACTTGGAGAGGGAAAAAGTCGCCTGTGGACATTTTCTTAGACATGACCGCAGCGGTCAGGACAGTTGAGTTACCGTAGCGGGTCACCACGCTACCATTGGCTTGCTTGGCCAGCTGACCAACCTCAACCACGAGTGGCTGACCAGCAAAGGTTGTTTCAAAAATTTGTTTGGACATGAGTGTCTCCTTATAAATGTAGTATTAAGACACGTCCTTCAATAGACCGGTTCCAATACAATGGCTAGCTATAACGTAGCCGCTTAAGAAGTCAATTCCATTGAGGACAAGGTCTGATACTAGGTTTGCTACAAAGGTCAAGGCAGTTGCTCTGCTATTGCCCCAAAACCACCCTCAACTTTGTATCAAGCCACTAGTATCCCTTTTATTTTACCACAAATTCAACCTTATGAGGCAAAAATAAAAAAGCCCTAACGGACTTTTTTATTAAACGCGCTCAACTTTACCAGATTTAAGCGCACGAGCTGAAACCCAAACTTTTTTCTTTTTACCGTCAATCAAGACAGTTACTTTTTGAAGGTTTGGTTTTACAGTGCGTTTGGTTTGGTTCATCGCGTGTGAACGGTTGTTGCCTGATACAGTCTTACGACCTGTAAAGTAACATACTTTAGCCATTTGTGTTTCCTCCTACGTAGAATATATAAGGATGTGCTAGCACCACATACCCAACCATTCTACCAAAAAAGAAGAAACTTGGCAAGGGGTTAAACTGATTTTTTTATGGCTTAACTGTTCCACCAAAACAATCAGTTTTCTTCTTTTACTCTAACTTAGACGAGAATGTTCGTCAAGCCTAACATAATCCCCTGAGAAGCATAGCGCAATCGTTCCCAAAAACTAAAAGAACGAGATTAACTCACTTAGCAAAAACAGTGACAACAGCATGCTTGTGCGGATTTTCAATGTGTCATCACGACTATTCAGCCCGGTTTAATTCACACTTTTCAAAAATGCTTCAATCCTCGCCTCATAAGCTGCGACATCTGTTTGGAAGGTCTCCGAGTGATCTGCCCCCTTCACGATATAGAGTTCTTTATCGCCCGCTGTCGCCTCATAGTTGTCATAAACCATGTAAGTTGGGACAAAGTTATCATTATCACCGTGGATAAAGAGGGTTGGTAAGGTATTTTTCTGAAGTTGCTTGACTGCGCTAGCTTCGCCATAAGTAAAACCTGCCCGTAACTTAGACAAGGCTGAAACTTGGTACAGGAGCGGAAAAGCTGGTAAGTTATACATGTCTTTGGCTTGAAAAACAAGTTCATCCCAAACACTGGTGTAACCCGCATCTTCGATAATTGCTGTCACCTGCTCAGGCAAGTTGCTCTCACCACTTGCCATCATAACAGTTGCACCCCCCATAGACAAACCGTACAGCACCAGTTCACTCATCGGATTTTCTTCAACCAGAAGCTCTGCCCATCGAATCACATTCAACCGATCATTCCAACCATAGCCGATAAGCTGCCCGTCACTCTCACCGTGAGCGATATTATCCGGCATCAGGACATTGTAGCCTAACTTATGAAAAAGGTAGGCATAAGGCCTCATCCGCGCCTTTGTCTGACCAAATCCATGAACAACGATAACGGTCTTATCTGTTTTCTGCGCTGCTGGAACATACCAGGCCACCTGCTTCAAATTTTGATGGGTCATCTGGCGTTCTTCTTTAGGCAGTTTATCAAAAGCCTCTTGGTAGGCATAAAGGGGGCTATCCGCAGGGGTCTCATCACTAGACACAAACGATTTTTCGCCCCTCACCTGTGCGACATCAAAAAAGTAAAAGCTAGCAGCGACTGAGCCCAAAACTACTACGACACAGAGAGCTTCTAAAATCTTCAAAAATATGCGTTTTTTCATAAGTTTCATTATAACGGATAATACCATTTTTGAAAAGTGTTATCACTTTTTGCTTTGATAGAACAAATAAAATTCAGTGTCAATGCTAATGAGGAATAGCCCTTATTTTTTGGGAGCATGTGGAAACCACGGACATGTTTCTATTCATACAGAAGTCTTTAAGGATTGGTTTAACTATAAGTTCTATCGTTGCCACCATAGTCTCAATCATTGCTACTATTATGTCTGTCATTGCACTCTTAGGGTGATATAATCAGTTAAAATTCAGTTATTTTGATAAAATCAAAAGAAAAAAGCCTAGAAACGTTGATGTACTGACCCCCAAAAGTTGGACAAGAAATATTATTGAAAGGATTTAATTCTGTATTGCACAGGACTAAGTCCTT
>NZ_JBGTZA010000022.1:0-38305 GCF_041807805.1 Streptococcus sp. E29BA | reverse complement strand
TCATAAAAAAGCACCCCATTCGTTAGATTATCTGTCTAACTTTTGGGGTGCGGTTCAAAAGTCCGTTAGGGCTTTTTATTTCGTCAAGTATTACACAACCTTAAAAAATCGCACCGATCGGGTGCGATAAAACGATTTAAAATTTTTCTTGGTAAAATTCAATCACATCCCCGGCTTTTGGTGTCAGTTCTGCCGCAGATTTATCTGCCATCACATCGTTGACCTTGTACATCCAGTAAAGTTTAGCAGCTTCGTCTTGCTTAACACCGTCAATGGCCGTAACAAAGCCATCGGTTTCTTCAACATCGTGATGAGCTTTCAAGAGGTCAAGTACTGTCTCGCCCTCTTTGAGTGGAACCGATTGTTCTGTCTGTGTTTCGCCAGTCTTCACGACCAGCTGTACCATTTGTTCTGACACCTGACTTGTTGTTGGTGTCGTTTTTTCTTGTTCCAATCGCACAGCTGCACAGCCTGTCACACTGAGCACTGCCATCAAGGCAAGGATAGATGATAGTCGTTTTTTCATGGGAGGTCTCCTTTAGTGGGTTAGTTGCTCTAGTCGAGCAAAAATAGTAACAATAATCGGATAAAATAAGGCTGTTGAGATCGCATGCGCCAGGTTAAAACTAATACCGTTGAGCAGATAAGCCCAGATTGGCATTTGGTAGAACAAGGCAGACACACTATCAATCACCAGACCGTATAAAATCCCCATCAGCCCAGCCAGAACGGATTGAGCAACTCCTCTTATTGTAGCAGATTTTAAAGACTTTGTTAAGGGGTAGCACAGCATTTTCCACAAAAATAGAACCACCCCGTAGGCCAGTAGCTGCCAGAGCACCCAAGGACCAAAACCAAAAATAAAGGAGGTGACCACCATGGTCAATGCCATCACCATCAGGCTATCTGCTAGACCTAGGGTAATGGATAGGACGAGAAATATGGCGGTGATTGGTTTGATGTTTGGAAAAGCGCCAAAAGCGTAGCGAAGCGCTACGCTAAGGGCTGATAGTAAAGCAATTTGAGCCAGACGACGGGTATTCATTAGCCCCAAACCTCATCGATGACCTCTTTGACCAGTTTCAGCTTGTTCCACTGGTCCTCATCAGTCAAAATGCTTCCTTCTTCTGTTGAGGCAAAGCCACATTGGGTTGCCAACCAGAGCTGTTCCAACGGGATATGCTGGCTAGCTTCCTTGATGCGGGCAATCAGCTGCTCTTTGTCTTCCAGTTTACCGTCCTTAGTCGTCACAAGACCTAGGACAGCCACCTTGTCAGGGTTTTTGAACTCTGCTAGCGGTTCAAAGCCACCAGAACGGTCGTTGTCATACTCTAGGAAATAGGCTGTCGCATTTTCACGACCAAAGAGGGTTTCCGCTACTGGGGTATAAGGGCCAGAAGTCAGATAGGTGGATTGGTAATTGCCTCGGAAAACGTGAGTATTGATTTGCAGGTCTTCTGGCAGGTCAACGATGGCGGTATTATTGATTCGCAAGAAATTCTCTCTCAAGAAATCTTTGTCCACGCCTTTAATGACAGACTGGAAGAACTCATCGTCCATGATAGCTCCCCAAGTACAATCATCCAACTGAATGGTGCGAGCCCCTTCGTCATAAAAAGCTAGAATAGCCTGACGATAAGCCGCTGCTAAGTCCTGTGCTAGATCAGCTGGGTTGGGGTAAACTGCTAAAGCCTTCTCGAGATTGCTACCGCGCTGCAATTCAATCAAACACTGGGCTGGGGCTGGAATAGTCAGCTTAGCCTCTACTCCTCGTTCATCAGCGAGCTGTTTGATAAAGCGGTAATGTTGGATAAAGGGATGAGTTGCTTTGTTAAAGCTGATTTTACCAGTGACAATCGCCGAGTCGTCATTGGTCTCGACACCAGCAAAATATAGCCCCTCACCGTACTGAGACCGCTCAATGCCCTCAAATCCCCAGAAGAAATCCACATGCCAGTTGGCACGACGGAATTCGCCATCCGTGATTTTCTCAAGACCGACCGCCACCTGCTTATCGACCAACTCAGTAATTAAACGATCCTCGATAGCCGTCAGCTCTTCTTGACTGATTTCGCCCGCGGCAAACTGGGCTCTAGCTGTTTTTAATTCTTCAGGACGCAAAAAGCTCCCAACGTGCTCAAAATATTTTTTTGTCATCTGTAATTCCTCCTGTCCTATCCCCAAACCTCGTCAATAACCTCTTTGACCAGTTTCAGCTTATTCCACTGGTTCTCATCAGTCAGGATATTGCCTTCTTCCGTTGAGGCAAAGCCACACTGGGTAGAAATCCAGAGCTGCTCCAGCGGGATATACTGACTAGCTTCCTTGATGCGCTCAATGAGCGCTGCCTTGTCTTCTAATTCTGGGAATTTTGAAGTAATCAACCCCAATACCGCAACCTTTTCAGGGTCTTTGAATTCTGCCAATGGTTCAAAACCACCTGAACGTTCGTTGTCGAACTCAAGGAAGTAGGTCTTTGCTGCTTCGTCCGCAAAAGTTCCTTAGCAATTGGGTTGTAGCCCCCTTGAGAAACCCAGGTTGAGTGGTAATTCCCACGACACACATGGGTATTGACCAAAAGCCCAGCCGGCACATGCTCATAGACGTTATTATTAAGGGTTAAAAATAGCTGAGCAAGGCTCTCACGCACCTCATCCTTTGTTTGTCCTTGAAGGGCACCCCAAGCCGTTAAGAAGTTGTCATCAACCAAGACACCCCAGGTACAGTCATCGACCTGCAGGGTCTTGAGACCAGCTACAACCAAATCATTGATCACTTGTAAATAAGCTGCCTGGATATCTCGACGCAACTCCTCAACATCAGGGTAAATCTCTTGTAACTTGGCCACATGCTCAGCATCACGAATCAACTCAAAATAGAACTGAGAAGGAGCTGGAATGGTGTATTTGGCTTCGACACCTCGTCCCTCAACCAGCTGAGCCAGAAATTTGTAGTGCTCAACAAACGGATGGTTGTGCCCGGTGATTTTCCCAGAAAGGATGGCCGAGTCAGCCTTGGTCGTCTCGTCATGGAACTTATAGCCCTCGGCTGCCTGGATATGGTCGATACCATTAAATCCCCAGAAAAAATCCAAGTACCAGTAAAGACAACGGAACTCACCGTCTGTGACTTTTTCCAAGCCAGCCGAAATCTGCTTATCGACGAGTTCTGTGATGGCCTCATCTTCAATCGCTGTAAGCTCCTCAGCAGAAATTTTACCTGCTGTAAACTCTTCGCGAGCTACTCTCAACGCCTCTGGTCGCAAAAAACTACCAACATGTTCAAAGTATTTTTTTACAATTTCATCTCTCCCTTTTTGGTTAATGTTTAAGATGAATTTATTATAACAGACAAAAAATAGTTTGCATAATAGTCTTTTTATGGAGCTGGTTATAGTTTTTAGCTATAACTAAAATGCGAGCCTTCAACCAAGAGCCTTAGCTGCTCTGGCAGGATTACTTTTCAAGTATAAATAAATTGAGGTTGGGACAAAAGTCCTAACCTCTCAAGTGATTTTTAATTTTCAAGCAAGGCACAATGGTCGAGTTGGCTCTAATTCGTTGATTTTATCAGTTTTTACAGCTCTACTCAACTGTTCGGAGGTGGACTAACGACTCATCGAATTCTGACGAATGACCGATTTTTGTCCCACTCTCAATTTTTATTATTTAGCGGTGTACTTAGCCAATGTTTCTTCCACCGTTTTTCCCTTGGCCAGCCAGTCCACCAACTTGTCCAAACGACGGATTTCCTGCATAAGAGGATCTGTAATCTCCTCAATCTGCACCCCACAAATCTTGCCAGTAATCAAAGTGCGGTCTGGATGGTAGGCAGGAGCCTGTCTAAAGACATCACCAAAGGTTACTTCTGATTGACGAAAATCGCTCACTTCTTCCATGCTATAGCCTGTCAACCAAGCGGTCACTCGGGAGACATCAGCACCTGCATGGCCTTTTCGCTCCACCTTATTGACCAAGGCTTGGTAGACCGAAGCAAAACTCATCTGGTAGATACGGCTCATCTTACTGCACCCCCAATTCTTCATAAGGTGTTTTGTAGCCGATTTGCAGGATTTTCCCATCCTTGATGAGGAGTGGTCTCTTGATCAACATGCCATCTGCCGCTAGCAAAGCCAAGGCTTCTTCCTCCGTCAGACTGTCAAAACGATCTTTGAGCCCCAAGGTACGGTAACTGTTGCCAGAGGTATTAAAGTATTTCTTTAGCTCCAATCCAGTCGCTGCCATCCATTCCTTGAGCTGGCTTGCTGTCGGAGGTGTTGCCTTGATGTCAATGGCTTCAAACGCCACACCCAGCTGGTTCAGCTCTTTCTTAGCAGCCTTACAGGTACTGCATTTAGGGTATTCATAGTAGAGATAGGTCATGATATTTCCTTTCTGTTGTCTCATAGCCGAGCTAGTCAGTTGATTTGGAGAGACTTTCTTCATGTGCCAACAGCCAACTTTTTCGCTCCAAGCCTCCTGCGTAACCCGTCAAACTCCCATCACTTCCTAATATACGGTGACAGGGAATGAAGATGGACAGAGGATTTTTCCCAACTGCTCCACCAACAGCTTGGCTAGAGCGGCATTGCAGGCGGTCTGCTAAGGCCTTATAAGTACAGGTCTGTCCATAGGGAATGGTTGCCAACTCCGACCAAACCCGCTGTTGAAAAGCAGTACCTTGAGGAGATAAGGGAACAGCTACTTCGAGCACCTCGCCTGCAAAGTAGCTCTCCAGCCACTCCACTGCCTGCAGAAGGATGACAGAATCTCCCATTTCTACAGGCTCTTTTATCCCTCGCTCAAAGTGAGCTTGCCCCAGAAACCAAGCGCCGACTAAGCCTGTCTCATCAGCTACCAAAGAAAGTTCACCGATGGGCGACACATAGCAAGCTTTGACAAGAGTCACGGGCGCACCTTTGGCTTGCCTTCTGCGTTCAAAAGCGGCGTCAGCCCATGTCCATTTGACAGATACTCTACGCCTGTCTCCTTGTCTACCAGCACACTATAGGTTCCCACCAAACTATCACCAGGAACTGTAAAGTAGGTGGCTTCAAACCGGTCCCGAAGAGCCTCTCTAGCCTTCTTGCGCGCCTCTTTCTCCACACGCTTGCTTTCCTTTTCGTCTATTCCTCCAAACAACATCTGTCTGCTCCTTTTTTTAATTTCTTCATTCATAAGACTATCCTGTGGGTAAATCACAGCCAAAGCTACTACTCGAGAGTGCTATCGCTGACACGGTAATTTTCTTGAGTGCTAACCAGCAGACCTGCTGGAAGTTTGTGAGTGAATACTTGTGTAGTAGACCGCCACTCTGCTTATCTGTCCAGAAGTTTATTTACCCTAGTCTAAATCTAATGAATTGTAACTATGCCAAAAGACCGTTATACTGGTCAAATGGATCAGCCATAGGCAAAGACCATCACCCTTTTTCTGAAGCTACCTTTTCGTAAGCCAGCCGTTCACCATCTGGTAACTGAGCAATACCTACCTGTTGAAATCCTAGCTTGGTAAAAATATGCTGCATCGCTTTATTGGCAGGATGGGTATCCGCACGAAAGGTTTTGGTTTGACGGACTTCCATCAAACCTTCCAAGAGGGCCAAGATGACTCCTTGCCCACGAAAGGCCTCCGCGACCGCTATCCGATGAAAGGTAAGATAATCAGTTTTATCAGGCTGTCTCCAACTCCCTGTCAATAGACAGTCATAAGCTAGCTCATGACCCATCATGGCAACATAGGCTGCTACTCGACCGTCTACCACAGCAACTTGACCATAGCCTTGCAAGATATCCTCAACAATGATTTCACGGTCAGGATAAGCGCCCTGCCATTGGTCACTCCCATAGCCAGCGATATGGCGTCTCGCATCGCCAATAATTTCCATGATTTGATTAACTTCACTCGGGAAAGCCAGTCTAATGTCCACAATATCCTCCTTTGAAACTACTGCTTTGAATAGCTATCTTTTTTTATTATAACATAATTGAGGTTTTCTAACTTAAATGTGTATTTGCTAAAAAACTAGACTGGTTCATGACCAATCTAGTTTTTATTAGCTTATCTAGCTCGTCTTCTCAGTCCGGCTAAGCCTAGGGCTGATAAGAGGGCTGTTGCGCCGACAGCAGCTAGAGCTGTTTGGGCATCGCCTGTTGCAGGGAGTCCCTTCTTACCTACTGTCGCTGAGGCTAGTGCTGAAGCTACAGGAGCTGNACATCGCCTGTTGCAGGGAGTCCCTTCTTACCTACTGTCGCTGAGGCTAGTGCTGAAGCTACAGGAGCTGATGATTGGCTTGTTGCTTTAACAAGCTTAGCAACTTCTGCCTTGATGGCTTCGAGTTCAGCTTCAGTTTCTGCGAAGGCCACCTTGACAGCCAATTCGCCTTTTTGCTCGTCAGTCAAGTTGGATGCATCAATTGATTTAAGCAAATCAGTCGCCAACTTAGCCTTGTCCACAGGTTTATTTGGTGTATTACCAGTGTCTGGTGTGTTACCTTGGTTAATGCCTGAGTTCCCAGGATTTGAGGTGTCCCCACCTTGACCAGGGGTTCCTGGGGTCGGAACATGGTCTGGATCTGGTGTTGATTGTGGCTCATAAACAATACCATACTCACTGAAGTGCTCTGCGGTGAATTTGGCATAGCGCTTGCCATCACGAGTTATTGTTGTGAATGGCAGAGCATGGCTCTGGTCACTATTTGGCAAGTAAACCACTTGAGCGACGTCTTTGCCGTCATCAATTGGCAGGTAGACGTCAACTGGATCAGTTGGCTTGACGATGTTTCCATCTGTGTCAACCAGCTCGATGTCAAAGAGGTCGTAGTCGGTGCCTTTGAGGATGGCTGGTGTTTCAGGGTTGTTAGTTTCTTTGTGGAAGACCACTCTCAAGCCTGCCACCTTGGCATCCGCTGATTGAACCTCTGCGATGATACCTGAGTCAGTTTGAGGGTTGACGTCAGTAATTTGACGCGGTGGTTGTGTGGTGTCATTTTGATTTGGAGTTGGCTCTGAATCTGGAGTGGCCTCAATCACATAAAGCTCTTGACCTGATACGAATCCACCAACACTGGTTAACCAATTGATACGGATATAACGGGCTTCTGTTCCTTCTGGAAGAAAAGCAATCTTATCCAGAGCATTACGGTTCCAACGGATAGTTTCTCCTGTTGGGGCCCATGTCTGACCATCATTGCTAGTCTCAACCGTTAAGCCTGTGATTGTTCCGTTTGAAGCTGCTGGGCGTGGGACATAAATCAGATGGCTCAGCGCTTTCTCCTCACCCAAGTCAAGAGTTAAGCTTGATGGCACAGCGTCTGTCTTCTGCCATTGGCTATGGTAAATGGTGTTTTCATCACCATCAAAGAAGTTGCTCAATGGTTCGTTAGGCTGTTCTGGTGTGCTTGCTGTTTTCTCCGCAACAACCAACTTCTTAGCTAAATCTTTCGCTACAGTCGTAGCAGATACTGCTTCTGTTGCTTCTGATTGACCAATTGGGTTTGTCGCACGGACACGGAATGTGTAAGTTGATACAGGAGCGAGGTTATAAACGTTGAAGTGTGGCTCATTGGTGCGTCCAACTTCAACAAACTGACCATCAGCTTCTTGTTCAACAATGTAGCGAACTGCCTGCGGTACAGCATCCCATGTGAGACTGACACTACCGTGGGTTGGACGGCTAACAGTCACATTCGTTGGTACCGCTGGGGCTTCTGTATAGTTAATCAACGCTGTCACTGGTTGGTTATCAACTGCTGCACGGCGCAAATCATTGCCAACAAGAATATTATCCTGAGATGTGAAGTTCAAGACAGCGTCACGTTTTGCTTTAAGTGTCACATAAGCCACTCGACCTGAACCGCTCAGCAATTCTTTTTGACCAAAGTTAATGAATGAGAAGACAACATCATGTTGACCAGAACGCGTGCGACTTTGTGAGAAGTTCTCTGCCTGCTTCGTAAAGCTCTCAGGAGTCACATTACCGCGAGCAACCAATTCAAAGTCTGCTTCACTCACTTGGAAGGTTGATGTCAACGCATTGACAGCTGCTAAGTCATCAGCAATCAGGTAAACCTTAACTTCCTCACCAGTCTTCACATCCAGCTTCTCAGCTTCAAAGCGCAGGTTACCACTTGGAGCAACTGTTGAGCGCTCAGTAACACCGCCGTCAAGTTGAACAGCTGCGATACTGATGTCATAAGCATCAATCAAACCATTTTTATTGGCATCTGCACGCTCAACATAGCCACCAAAGTCACTATCTGCACGACGTAAACCTGCGTAGTTGAGGAAGGAGGTTTTATCATCGTTGGTAATCCGTCCGTCGTTACTGATGTCACCTGGCACAAACATACGTGTTCCTGGTTTCTTGAAGATCAGCATTTCTTCACCAGAGATAAAGCCGTTTTGACTACTATCCACTTGGAAGTGAACATAACGTGCTCGTTTGTCGAGAGTGTGTTTACCAACTGTGTTGGAAGCACTACGCCAGTCAGCAGTTCCTGTAAAGTCCCAAGTCTCGCCATCTTCACTGGTCCAAATCTTAGCCCAAATCACGCGACCATTGACACCACCGTCATTGCGCTGATGGTACTCAAGATAATCAAGATCATAAACGCCACCAAGGTCTACACGGATGTAAGAACCTGCTGCTACTTGCTCATCCCAACGGCTGTGGAACTGTGCACCTTTTTTCTTGTCAAAGAGTTTGTCAATCCCTTGACCACCCTGTGTTCTGATATTAGTTGTAACGCTTGCTGGGTTAATTTCAATCGCTTCTGCCCACGGGTCATTCTTAGTCTCTGCTGTCACAGCGTCTGACCAATCAGATGTGCCTTTAGCATTAACCGCACGCACCTTAAAGGTGTGGGAGGTGCCTGGGTTTAATCCATCAAAGTTGAATTCAGTCGCTTTGATATTTCTGTAAAGGACACCGTTGTGTTCAACATCGTATGATGTCGCGTTGTCAGAAGCTGACCAGGTCGCTTTAATAGCTTTAGCGCTGACAGTGTCCTCTGGTGTTGCCAGATTTGTTGGTGTAGCTGGTGCTTCAAGACCTTCTGGTGCTTGCTCAGTAGCTTTGGCGTTGCTAAAGCCGTTGATTGTTACCTCAACCTTGTTGGTTGTCACGTCATGAGCCGCCAACTTGATTTTCAGCAAGTCGTTCATGGTCACATCGAGCGCCTTAATCTCTGCACTGGTTGGGTTATAAGTTGCAAGTTTCGTATCTTTGTGGTAGAAGAAGACGTTTGTGCCCTTGCTGTACTCTTCCAGCGTATTAACACGACGAACTTCTACCGATTGACCGTTGACCTTAACTTGTACAGACTCGACATCTTTAGAGACATTGACGTGAAGCTCAGTGGTTTTATCTTTCTTGAAGCCGTCAAAGTCACCCTCAGTGCGTTCGATTGTCAAGACCGCACGACCTGTTGTGTTAGAGTCGTCCGCCACACTCTTAATCAGAGTGGTTGCGACTTTACCTGCTTTGTAGTCTACGCTCTTACCGTCATCCTCATAGAGTTTGAACTCGCTAACCTTGTGTGGGTAGAATTGGATCAAGCGGTTACCACGGTCAATCTCTGCCGGATTATTATTGGCGTTAGTCATTGGGATAATAGCGCCGTTTTTAACAAATACTGGAAGTTTCCACAGAGGCGCTTCGTAGTTGTTTAGAACTTGACCACCCTCGTATTTTTGACCAGTGTAGAGGTCAATCCACTCAGCTCCAGCCGGCAAGAAGATGTTGTTTCTGACATCATCGCCGTTTTCCTTCATGGCTGTATTTTTATAAATAGGTGCAACGAGGAAGTTATCACCGTACATGTACTGGTACTGCACAGCTTTGGTGTAAGCCAGTGGCTGATCTGAGAAGTCAATCAACATGGCGCGCACGATTGGCTTACCAGAAACAGAGGCATCATGCCCTGTTGAGTAAGCATAAGGCACCAGAGTTGATTTGAGCTTCATAGACATACGGTTGATGTCTGTCGTGCGATCATCAAATGAGAATGGTGTCTTAGGCTCATTCCCCCAACCATCCATGTTCATCAGGATAGATGTGAAAGCCTTCCACTGATAATCACGAGCGTTGATAACGGCATTACCGCCACCAAAGATACCATCCATGTCAGAACCCATATTCGGGTTACCAGACAAGCCTAGACCGATGTAAGTTGGGATATGGAAACGAATATACTCCCACTCACCACCACGTTGGTCACCAGACCAGATACCAGCACTACGCTGAGTACCAGCCCAGCCATCGAGAGAGACGATGAACGGACGAGCCTTATCCTCTCCACTCTTTTCAGTCAGAAGCTTAGCCCCTTCATCAACACCATTGAGACCAAAGTTGTAACCAGGACCTACCCAAGCCACGTCAGTCTTAATGGCACGGATACCTGCTGTACCAACCTCTTTATCGATATCACGGTGAGTAACCACATCACCACGTGTTGAGTAAAGATCTGCCTGTGTCCAAAGGCCAACTTCAACGTTATTTTGTTTTGCCCACTCAACAAAGGCTTTCAGGTTCTGAATATTACCATCTAAAGTCTCTGTCTGACCATAACCAGCTCCATAACCATCGTTTGGCAAGAACCACCCAAGAGGTAAGTTCAGCCGTTTATAGCGTTCAATCACGGCACGAGCAGAGAACTGATGGCTCTCTGGTGTATCACCGTTCAAGTTTTCCTTGATGTCTCCTGGCTGTACGGTGTGGCTACGCCCATCAAACTCTTTATAGTATTTACCATCTTCAAAGAGAACTGCGCCTGCTGTACCTTTAGGCACTTCACGCCAGTAGTCACGGTTATAAGCATTCAAGTGACCCAAGTAGAGTGCATATTCTGGCAAGACAGCCGGAGCACCTGTCAATTCATGATAGTCTTTTAAGATATCTGCTGGTTTTGAATTGATGAAGTAGAAGGCATCAAAACGCTCTTCGTTGTGGGTGCTGGTGAGTTGCGCTTGATTATCCGTACCAAAATCATACTGGCCTGGGCGGAAGGTATGGCGCATCACACCGTAACCCTTACTTGACCAGTAAAATGGTGCTGGGGAAGCTACTGAACCATCAATCCAGTTGTTCTCATTGACAATATTGATTTTTTCACCCTTGTGCGTGAAGCGACCGTTTTGCATACCGCCACCAAAGAACTGTTCGTCCTCTGTTTGGGCTAAGGTCTGAGTTGTTTTACCACCAGCGATAGAAACAGGCGCTACTTCTTTGGTCACATAAGCATTCTTCTCACGGTCATAAACAGACATGAGTGAGGTTTTCTTATCAAAGATAACCAACACTTTTGGTGTTTCGAGGATATAGCGTGATTCTTCATCAACTAATTTACCGATTTGACCATAGGTTTCTTGGTAGTTCGCTTGATTTTTCAGAGTGATATTAGCCGGACGACCAGCATGAACAAGCTCTGGGTTAGAAACGAACTCTGCGCCCTCTTTTTCGATATTGAAGCGGAAAACGTGGTCGTTATAGAAGTTAACCTGAGCCTTATGACCTGTTTCGTAAGTGATGGAAGCTGTACCATTCTCAAATGTGACGTTGGTGATACGTCCAACAGAGGAGGCTGGTCTATTATACTCACCTTCCACCGTTTCTACTGGTGGGTAAACCGGTGTCAGTGTTGATGTAGGCGCAGACGGTGGAGTTTGCTGACGAACTGCAGCTTCAATCATCGGAGACAAGTTGTTCGTAGCATCCATCAATTGAACGTTGTAGGTTTTTTCAGCGAGCAAGTCCTGATTAACAGTCACTTGTACACGACGCTCACCTGTTGGAATGCTTGCATAACCGATAAAATAAGTCTCTTGAGTTGTGCCTTCTGGGTTAATGACAATAGCTAACTCACCTGCTTGAACTCCTTCAGGTAGAACAACATCTACTTGACGAGTTCCAGCGACAAAGTCTGCTGAAACAGCTGCTGGAGGGGCAACAGTATCAGCTACAAATGTCTTAGGATCTGATTCAAGACCTTGAACAGTAGCGATAGTCACCGCATAAGTCTGACCGTTTTCTAGTAATCTGTCGAGCGCAAGCACTGCAATGCCATCTTCTAAGTGAGATTCTTCAAGAGTAAGCTCTTTTAGAACTTGAGCGTCATTGGTTTTTAGTTTGACAACATGACTAGCTACTGCTTCTTGTGGGAGCGTTACTGCAACCTGGCTGACTGTTTCTCCATCCTGTTGCAGAGGAGCATTAAACAACCGTACAGCTGCCGGAGCTTGAGGAGGTGTCTGTATTGGACGTTCCAATGTTCCCCGACGGTAGACTGCCATTTTAGGATTTATAATAGTTACGGCAGATTCTCCAAGCTTCGTTGAGGTCTTTTCACCATTTTGTGCTTCATAAGTCGTTACAGTCACTCGTTTGCCTGCAACAGCTTCACTGACCAGCTCTTCTTGATCTTTATATTTGGTCACATCATCAATGTAATGTTTTTCATCAGTTACTAAGGTTTCAGTAACCGTTTCTTCAATAACAAGCTTCTTACCCTGAGGAATAAACTTGGAGGCAGAGACAAGGTGTGGCTGAGTATTGGCAGGTGCAGCATTCCCTACAAGTGTATTGGTAGCAGTCAAGCGGAAATATTTCGCATCTACCGGTTCAATCACAAAATCAATCGGCATGCGGTTTCCACGACGTTGATAAGCTGCCCCCTCATTTTCTGGTTTATTAAGCATATGTGGCTGACCATCTTGCTGTTCAACAGCTGTAAAGGTCACTTTCTTCCAGCTACCCTCTTCACCAGTTTTACTGTACTCGATGTAGCCATTGGCAGCAACTCCTGCTTCGTTGTGGTAGCTACTTCCCAGAGATGATTTGCCATCTTGCATCGCTTGATAAGTGATGCGCTCAACTCTGGCAACATCGTCCAAGCGAACTGTCAGTTTCGGCTTCTCAGTTTCTCCAATACCGACCCAAGCTGTAGCTTCACTACCGTCAACAGCATTTGTCGCAGGGAATCCTTCTTTTACGTTATCTGCTTGAGCGTAATTCTTATCAACAGAAACTACCTCATCAATTGTGCGCACGGCACTTTCCGTTTTTGCTTCCCCGCTCACTTCAAATTTAGTTGACTCAGGTGCAACAACTTCCTCAACCTCTTTTTCTGCCACAGCACCATCTTGGGTACTTTCTAGCGAAGCTGCTCCAGTTGGTCCAGCTGGAACAGGTGGCTGAACAGGCTGAACCCCTGTTTCTTCAGCATAAGCTGTACCGGCACTCAAAAAGCTCAATCCAATAACTGCTGAGCAGACACCGATTGAGAATTTTCGAATACTATATTTATTTTGTTTATCGAATAAATGCTTCATTCAATAAGTCTCCTTTTATGATAGCGCTTTCTATTCTACGTCACTTTAACACGGCAAACTTTTTTTGTCAAGTATTTTAATAAAAATAAACAAAAAAATACAATACATTTAATATATTCAGGTCTGTTTTGACATTTTTAGATAAAAATAAAAGAGCTAAAAACCACATCTTTAGATCTGCTATTTTTCAAAAAACTACCCAACAACTCCTGTCACCAACAGATGACCAATCACAAAGGTCACAAATATGGTCAACAGACCAACCATAATGTTACGACCAACAGCAGGAACAATCGGTGCTTCGCCCAGTCTGGCACTAGTATAACCTGTCACAAACAAGGACAGGATAACGACTAACACTGTTGCAGGAATACGAATCGAAACAGGAAAAAGCATCACCGCAAGCATCGGAAATACAGCGCCTGCCACAAAAGCAAGAAAACTAGACAATGCCGCATGCCATGGGTTGGTAAAGGCTTCAAAATCCATATTGTATTTTTCTTCCACCAAAGTTTTAACGGGATTCTTGGCAAAAGCTTTATTAACCATAAACTCTGCTGCTGTTTCACACTCCCCACGCGCCATATAGATAGCTTTGAGAGATAGCCGAGCAGCGTCAGGGTGTTCGGTGTAGAGCCGCCGTTCTTTTTCTGTCGCTGCCTGCTCAGTATCCTTCTGAGTTGGGACAGAGACATACTCTCCACCTGCCATCGAAAAAGCGCCTGCTAAAACAGCTGACATCCCCGACAAAAAAATCACCCATTGATCAGTTGTCGCTGATGCCACCCCGATGACAACACCTACAATGAACACAATCCCATTATTTGCCCCAAGAACTCCTGCACGCAGGATATTTAATTTGCTCGAAAATTGTTCACTCATCTGCTTCATCTCCTGTTTCTAGTATAGCAAACTATACACGCTTGTCAATAATGATTATAAATAAGTTCCACATGATCCTTGAACTGAGCTATCATTCTCCGAACAACCGAAACATCAACTGACATTAGTCATTAGTCACAGGGTGAACCTGTCGTCATCTTCGGTATCAGCTAAGCAAACTGATTTAATATATTTTGCTAGCCTATCACGATAACTGAGTTGACATTAGCAAAAAACGAGGGAAAATTCCCTCGTTCAATTCTTATTTAGCGATTTTTGCAAAGTACTCAAGTGTACGAACCAATTGAGCAGTGTAAGACATTTCGTTGTCGTACCAAGATACAACTTTTACCAATTGTTGACCGTCAACAGTCAACACTTTAGTTTGAGTCGCATCAAAGAGTGAACCGTAAGAGATACCTACGATATCAGAAGATACGATTGGGTCTTCTGTGTAACCGTAAGACTCGTTAGCTACTGACTTCATGTGAGCGTTGATAGCTTCAACTGAAGCTTCTTTTTCAAGAGTAACAACCAATTCAGTTACAGAACCTGTTGGAACTGGAACACGTTGTGCAGCACCGTCAAGTTTACCGTTCAACTCAGGAATTACCAAACCGATAGCTTTAGCTGCACCAGTTGAGTTAGGAACGATGTTTACAGCAGCAGCGCGCGCACGACGGAGGTCACCGTTACGGTGTGGTGCATCCAAAGTGTTTTGGTCACCAGTGTAACCGTGGATAGTTGTCATGAGACCTTTTTGGATACCAAAAGCATCGTGAAGGGCTTTAGCCATTGGTGCCAAGCAGTTAGTTGTACATGATGCACCTGAGATAACTGTTTCAGTACCATCAAGGATGTCGTGGTTAGTGTTAAATACAACAGTTTTCACATCGTTACCACCAGGAGCAGTGATCACAACTTTTTTCGCGCCGTTAGCGTGCAAGTGTTTTTCTGCTTTTTCTTTTGAAGCGAAGAAACCAGTAGCTTCCAATACGATGTCAACACCTTCAGTTGCCCAGTCGATGTTTGCTGGATCAGCTTCAGCTGATACGCGAACGAAGTTACCATTTACTTCAAAACCACCATCTTTAACTTCAACAGTACCGTCAAAACGACCTTGAGTTGTGTCGTATTTCAAGAGGTGAGCCAACATATTTGGATCTGTCAAGTCGTTGATGCGAGTTACTTCAACACCTTCCAAACCTTGGATCAAGCGGAAAGCAAGACGACCGATACGTCCGAAACCGTTAATACCAACTTTAACTACCATTTGCGATTTCCTCCTTATGAAAATCAAATAAAATTTTATCAGGCAAAGCCTTTTGTGAAAAGATTAACTTGCAGATCTGCAATAATCCCTCAACAAATCTATTATACTTCTTTTCAAATAAAAATGCAATATTTTTCAGTTAAATCGACAACTAAAATCATGAGCGACTGTTTGGAGCCTGAGTTAACTTGGTTTTAAGGCAAAAAGAAAACCAGTCAATGACTGGTGAGGTATGCGGAGAGTGGGACTTGAACCCACACGGCCTAAAGCGGCCACAGGATCCTTAGTCCTGCGCGTCTGCCAATTCCGCCATCCCCGCGAATGGCTTGTTGTCTTAACAACAAAAACAATTATAGCAAACCATTCAATACTTGTCAATAACCTAATTCAATTTTTTTCAAAAATATCATTAGACATGCAATGACAGCTCTAAAATATCTGGTATTTTGGTAGTTGACAAGATAAATAATTTGACACCTGATATTTGCCCTAAAACATGATGAAACGAATCGTGATGCTAGAACAAGACAAGTAGTTGCCGCAGGGCGGTTACTTTAAAGCATCAATAACGGCCTTGAACAACTCCACTCCTGATTAACCGTCTAGCAATAACTGTTGCGATAATCACTTTAATCGTATCTCCTGGCACAAAAATCAGGTTAGACAACAATAAATCTGTCCACGTCATATCAGAAAAATATTGCAACCAAAAGACACCAAGCAGATACACCACAGGAAGGCTTGCCAACCAAAGTAAGATAGCATCCGTAATCCATCGAGAAGGTTTTACCAATCGTGTTAAGCCCTCATACAACAGGGGTACAGCCAGCCAAGCCACAACGTAACCAGCCGTCGGTCCAGTGAGGACAGGTAGAGTGGTATTCCCGCCTGTAAAGACTGGCAAGACTAACCCAATCATCAAAAATAACAGAACACTCAGGCTTCCTCGAGTGCCTCCCAGCAAAGCGGCTGCCAGCATCACACCCATATTTTGCAAGACGATTGGAACAGGTATAACACCTAGGGAAATAGGTGGCAAAAATCCCAAAACACAGATCAGGGCTGTCACCAGCGCCATTTGAGCGAGAGATTTACTCTGAAACATGATAAAATAAGTCCTTTCTTTATCAAGATGCTATCGTTGAACTAGGCAAGATGTTGTGATTTCTTGAAAACTTTACAGAAAGCAAGTCTCGTCATCTAGCATTTTGAAAACAGCTTCTCTATTCTCATCATAGCAAAAGCTACCTATGTTTGTCAACCTTATTTTTATTTCAGTTAACATTTGTTCGAATAAAAAACCAAAGGCTAGCTGGTCTGGCCCTTGGCTTCTTGTAAGAGGATAAGTGAGGAAGTTTTATTAAGGCTTGTCAACATTGATAAACTCAAGGTCATCCACGGTCAGCTCTACCATCAGTTTATCGTCACGATCGAGGTTGAGCAGTTGCTCCAAACTCTGACTGGCAAACGTCGCTACTTTTTTTTGGCGGTCTAGGTCATCAAGGACATGCTCTGAGGTCTCGTAGATGGCTTCTTGGCTTTTTTCAGCGAGAAACTCCTGTGCTTTTTGCCCAGAGGTAAAGAGGTCAACTGCCTTATCAACTAAGCCACTCCCGCTTTTTTTGATGACAGGCACGCCAGTAGCTTGCGAATCAACGTAGACCGTCAGTGGTTTCTTAAAGCTCAAAACGCTGTTTGTTATGGTTAGGTCACTCTTATCCAACCCCTTCAACTCCAGTTTAAACTCGGTTTTAACAGGAATTTCAGCCACCAAATCTCGTCCGACAAGTGCTTTGGTCAAAGGCTCAGTCCACTCAGGCCAGTCTTTGAAATGCTTGTTGGTAAACACTTGCTCCGCTGTCGTCTCAACATCTACACCAGCAACGACCAGCTGATTTTCACGCTCAAAGCGCTTGATGACAAAGCTGTATTTACTCGTTAATATCCCACCAAAAAACTGCTCTCGAAAGTGAAACACCAGACTTAGCGCTATCAACACAAGAACAACTAAACTAGCAATCTTCTTTGCCATAAATTTTCCAATTAGTTTCATGTGAAACCTCCATTTAACTCAACAAAACCATTATATATATAAGTTGTCAAGCGTTTTTTACTTATTTTTCAAAATAAATATCGTAGTGGTTACTGCACTTGGGATTAAAGGGCGACTGGCAGAGCGGGCAAGCGCCTGTTTTATAATCAGATAAGGACAGTTGCTGACGGCAGACACCGCATAACACGGGGTGTAGCTCGTTAGCAGAGGTTACCTGAAAGACATGGTCTGTTAAGACATCATGGCATTGGTAACAGGCATAATACCGCTGGCATTGCCCACATTTGAGAGCGACAATATCCAGTTCGCTATGATAATGCCTGCAACGGCTATGCTGATCAAGGTCAAGACCGTAAAAGAGAGGTTCCGCCATGGTTAGCCCTGCTTGTTCTTAGCAATCGACCGCCCTTTGCCCTCCAGATAAACCATCAGGATAGAAATATCAGCTGGGTTGACCCCTGAAATTCGGCTAGCCTGTCCGATGGTTTCAGGATTGATTTTCTTAAACTTCTGACGGGCTTCGGTAGCAATAGAGTCGATGTCATCCCAGTCAATGTCAGATGGAATCCGCTTTTCTTCCATGCGCTTCATCTTGTCCACCTGATCGAGCGCTTTAGCGATATAGCCCTCGTACTTAATCTCGGTTTCAATCAGCTCGATTACTTTACCATCCAGTGGCTCCGCCGCTTCACCGACAAACTGGGTCACCACAGCATAGTCAATCTCAGGTCGGCGCATGAAGTCCTTAGCCGTCATGGCATCGGTCAACGGCTTGAAGCCAAGGGCTTGAACATGCTCATTGGTCTCCTTGACGGGTTTGAGTTTAATGCTGGCAAGACGTGCCATCTCACGTTCAAATTGGTCTTTCTTTTCTTGGAACATGGCCCAGCGGTCATCGGCTACCAGTCCAACTTTGCGACCAATCGGTGTCAATCGCATGTCGGCATTGTCATGGCGGAGAATGAGGCGATACTCTGCCCGTGAGGTCAAGAGACGGTAAGGCTCCAGCGTCCCCTTGGTCACGAGGTCATCAATCATGACCCCGATATAGCCATCACTCCGTCCCAAAATCAGCTCAGGCTTGCCCTGAACCTTGAGTGCCGCGTTAATCCCTGCTATCAAGCCCTGTCCAGCGGCTTCTTCATAACCCGATGTGCCATTGGTCTGACCCGCTGTGAAAAGACCACTGATGGACTTGGTCTCCAAGGTCGCACGGAGCTGGTGAGGCAGAACGATGTCGTACTCGATGGCATAGCCTGTCCGCATCATCTCTGCATTTTCTAAGCCCTTGATAGAGTGGAGCAGTTCTTTTTGAACATCTTCCGGTAGGCTGGTGGACAGCCCTTGAACGTAGATTTCTTCGGTGTTTCGACCTTCTGGCTCAAGGAAGAGCTGGTGACGTTCCTTGTCGGCAAAGCGGACAATCTTATCCTCAATGGATGGGCAGTAGCGAGGTCCAACACCCTTGACCACACCTGAAAACATCGGAGCTCTGTGGAGGTTGTCATTGATAATCTGGTGGCTGGTCTCATTGGTATAGGTCAGCCAGCAAGGCACTTGGTCGGTCACATAGTCCTCGTCCTTGGATAGGAAGGAGAAGTGATTGGGCTTATCATCGCCCGGCTGGATTTCGGTCACCGAGTAGTCGATAGAGGACGCCTTGATACGTGGCGGCGTTCCTGTCTTGAAGCGTCCAATTTCTAGCCCTAGCTCTTTGAGGTTGTCCGCCAGCTTGACAGACGCTAGGCTATTATTTGGACCAGACGAATACTTGAGGTCTCCGATGATGATTTCCCCCCGCAGGGCTGTCCCTGTGGTAACAACGACCGCTGCTGCCGAAAAGGCCTGTCCAGTAGCTGTCTTCACACCGATCACCTGCCCATTGTCCACTAAAACCTCTACAATCTCGGACTGGCGAAGCGTGAGGTTCTCTTGACGCTCAACGGTTTGCTTCATCAGCTGGGCGTAGAGCGCCTTGTCTGCCTGAGCACGAAGCGCACGGACAGCAGGGCCCTTGCCGGTGTTGAGCATCTTCATCTGGATATAGGACTTGTCGATGTTGCGCCCCATCTCGCCCCCCAGAGCGTCAATCTCGCGAACGACAATGCCCTTGGCAGAGCCGCCAACAGACGGGTTGCAGGGCATAAAGGCCAGCATGTCAACATTGAGGGTGGCAAGGAGGGTTTTAGCTCCCATACGGCTGGCAGCCAGACTCGCTTCGACTCCAGCGTGTCCCGCACCAATAACGATAATATCGTAGTCTTCTGTAAAGTTCATGTCTTTTTATGAAAAATAGCAGAGCTGCTATCTTGTTCCTTTCTTTGATTACTGGTTTTTGATGTTTACAAAAAAGCCAAAACTCCCAGAATTGCATGCAAAAAAGCATACAAGACAATGAGCTTTGACTTTCATCGTGTTGTTAGGATTATTTTAGCAGAAAAAGAAATCTCTTTCAACCAATATCATTTATAAATTAGTACTATGATTATTCACTTAGTCAATGCCATAGGTAATCCGATAAGAACCCTCCAAATGACCACCAGTTTCATCTGTTGATTCTGCTCGACTAGAAACCCCCAATGTAACTCCTCCATAAAGAAAGTCTGGGCTCATGATACTAGCAAAACCATAAGATTTATTATCTGGATTTAACAAGGTATGTAGGTGACCATTATTGCTATTATAGACACCATTAGAAGCATTTAGAGCGTCTAGTTCACCATAAGCAAATGCATCAGATGCAGTCAAGGCATCTCTCATGCCATAGCCCCACTGGATAATCTCACCATTAAAACCTTTGCCTGTCTCCAAATCTCTAGCAGAAAAAATACTAGAACTATTCACTCTCTTATGAGCAACTGCTTTATGAATACCTGTCTCTAAAGCACGTTGAATCGCAATACGTTCCAAGGTCTCATCCCACTTAAAACTATCCGCGTACTGCTCAGCAGAAGTAATATTTTTGGACGCCAAATAAGACCGTAAATCAGTATTATTAAATCTTGGATTGATGTTGTTATACATATCCAAACGAAGTTGCTTAAGGTATTCCATTGCCTCTGATTTCACAGACGTTTGTGTCAGGTTAACAACGTAGTCTTTTATATTCGAACTCCCTAGAGCAATACCAGTTTCATAATTTTTAACCTCTGGTTGCTCTGGAACTTCTGGCTGTTCTGGAGTTTCTGGTTGCTCTGGAACTTCTGGCTGTTCCGGAGTTTCTGGTTGCTCTGGAGCTTCTGGCTGTTCCGGAGTTTCTGGTTGTTCTGGAGTTTCTGGTTGTTCTGGAGCTTCTGGCTGTTCCGGAGTTTCTGGTTGCTCTGGAGCTTCTGGCTGTTCCGGAGTTTCTGGTTGCTCTGGAACTTCTGGCTGTTCTGGAGCTTCTGGTTGCTCCGGAACTTCTGGCTGTTCTGGAGTTTCTGGTTGCTCTGGAGTTTCTGGTTGCTCCGGAACTTCTGGCTGTTCTGGAGTTTCTGGTTGCTCTGGAACTTCGGGTTGTTCTGGAGTTTTTGGTTGCTCTGGAGTTTCTGGTTGCTCCGGAACTTCTGGCTGTTCTGGAGTTTCTGGTTGCTCTGGAACTTCGGGTTGTTCTGGAGTTTTTGGTTGCTCTGGTTGTTCTGGAGTTTTTGGTTGCTCTGGAGTCTCTGTTACTTTTGGTTGTTGTGCCACCTTATCACCAGCATCAGTCGATGTTGATTCAAAATAACCGACAAACTCATAACCAGAGATAGCAAGCTTACCGCTAGGTAATTCCTCACCAATTCTCACTGTCACATCTTTGTTGTAAGCAGATAAAGTACCTGTTGAAATCGCATGAACTACAGTTGCTGTTGCCAAACCACCAACAGCAGTCAAAGTTGCCATGTAGATAGCACTCTTACGACCAGACTTACCTACCTTAACAGCCACAATCAATGCTCCAATTCCTAAGAGAGCAACTAAAGGACTACTTGTACTATTAGTTTGCGGCAAACTTGCCTTGACACTTGAGGTTGGACGATAAACAAGGTAATAGGTAGCTTCCTTAGTAACTTTTTCTGGTAAAGCCTGAATCAGACTAGCCTTCTCTTCCGCATTTAATTCATCAACGGTTGAATAACGATACTGAACAGTTATCTCATTAGTATCTGAAGAAGTTGCGTTATCAGCAAAAACTTGACTTTGACCAAACAAAGACAACAAACTAGCTCCAATAACCGCAGAAACCATCCCGCAGGCTTTCAACTTTCTAAAACCATATTTTTTTTGAAGTTGCGCACGCTGAACTCTACTTTTCATCATATTCTCCTTTTTTTAACAAAGATTGCAAATTAATTATATCATTAAAGCAAATACTTCGTCAATCACAAACACTATTTCCAGACATATCTTTCCCCTAAATATACTGACAAACCTCCCCATCCCGATAGGCCTGGTCAATCATGCCGCCACTCAAGCACTCATCAACCGTCACGAACACATGGGCGATTAACCTAACGCTCATTTGATGTTCCCTCCATATTCACCACATGCTTGACCTGCCCGTCCCAGTTTTTGAGAGCGGTCTTTAGAAAAGCTGGGTTGAGGTCAAGTGCCTCAAGGTCGTCAAAACTCACCCATTCACACTGGCGACGGCTGTCACCTTCAACCATGCTGGCATTTGGTTCAGACAGCGGCGTGACCAAATAGTGGAACTCGATCTGATGAAAAATCCGACCGTCCAGCTCAAAGTGGTTCTCAACGACAAAGGCGAGTTCATCAACCTGGCTATCACAGCCAACCTCCTCACGCACCTCACGTCGGACAGCCTCTTCAGTCGTTTCACCGACAGCAATCGCGCCACCAATGCAGTAATATTGTCCAGCAGGCGATTTGGCGAGATAAATCTGATTGCCCCTAACCAACAGCGCTGTTGATCGAACGCCAAACGTCTTATGGTCTGTTGTTGTTCTAAAATCCATGGGTCACCTCCAGTCGTCAGAAAAAGCCAAAGCTAGTTCATCATTGCACGCCAAAGAACGCACAAGACAATGAGCTTTGACTTTCATCGTGTTGTTAAGGGTATTGTAGCAAAATCACACACACTTGTCAAATCAATAGCCCCTCAACACCACGATACAGGCTCTGATTTTGCCAGATGAAGCACGTACTTTCAACCATTGCCCATGACCAACAAAACAGCAGGAAAATCGACCTTAAACCGTCAATTTTCCTACTGTCTTGATGAACAAACTGTCTAAAGACTTTTTTCTTCTTGGTCGTGCGCGATAAGCTAACGACCCAATCTGAGTCTCACGAGAATAAGACGTTTTATGTTGGTAGAGATAAGCTAAGGCTAACCCCAAAACCATACTGGTCAGAAGGCTCAACACCAAGCCCCAACCCGATGTTGACACCGTTGACTGACTGATGACACTTTGAAACAATTGATTAAGCATAATGTGGATCCCTCACTAACATTTTGGACTGGTGCAGGGTATAAGCCTGACCATATTTAGAAAATGATACTTTGTCAAGATTGTACTGATGTAAGATATTCTCCAGCCAAGCAGGCAGCTGGTCACTGACCTTAATCTCCATAATCAGTTGTTGCTCTGGCAAAAGTGGAAGAGCCATCGAACTTGTCAGGACAAGGTCGTTGACCACAGCCTAGGTGACGCTCGTGTCCAGCGTGACACGGACTGACGGATTGTCCTTGCCTTTGAATGATAGACGCTTGTAGGAAATTAACATCCGCGGTTTAATCGTGCCGTATCTCTGTTGCAATGTTTCCAGCTGGGCCAGCAGCCGTTTATCTTCAGTATGATTTTCCACGTCACCTGCCACTAGCAGACCTGCCTGCTTGGGAGTGGTTTTGATTCGATATTTGTAGCCAACACCATCTATTTTTTGCTTGATTTCTAAAAATGCTGGTGCCTCTAAATCGCCATTCCTGTCATAAGTCCTCAAACGAAGCTTTTCCTTGCCGTATTTTTTGGCCAACGAATCTTGAACCATATCAAAATGCTTCGTATCAAAGTAGAGGCTTGTGATGGTGGATTGGGCAAAGTCATCTGCCTCCATGTACTCGCCCAAGTCTGACAGCAAGTGGGGCAGCTGAGCTAGGCTCACTAAATATTTGGTTTCTACCCGCTTAAACTCTTTTTGGTGAATGCGTTTGGTCATGTTGTGTTCTTCTCTTAGATTAGTCATCGTTTAGCGTCTTGGCATACCACCACCAGGTCCACCCATCATCATGGAGTTGGTGATGTCGGTCATCTGCTGACCATTGACCGTAATTGTGCCACCCGTATGGGTCACTGTGCCGTCAAAGTCAAAGGCAGACTGTCCTATAATGGTGAGATTCCCTCCTGTTATGGTCAAATCACTATTGGAATCGATGGCATCGGTATCGCCAGCAGCCATGTTGATGGTAATATCGCCACCGTTGATGGTCAGGCTGACCCCATCCATGACCATCATGCTATCAGATGACTTGGTCCAGTCGGTCGCATTGATGCCGTCATCCGTCGCATTAAGGGCAATCGTGCCGCCATTGATGGTGATAACCTTTCCTTCGATTCCTTCTGTGCTGGACTGGATGTCAATGGTACCGCTATCGATGACCAGTTCATTGGTCGCATGGATAGCATCGTCACCAGCCGTGATGGTGAGGTTGCTATTTTCAATATAAAGATTACCGAGGCTAGTGTCCTCGTCATTGTCCGAGTGAAGGACATCTTCTGTCGCCGTCAGGGTCATGGTCGCTCCAGTCATATTCAGCGCATCATTGGCTGACAGGGCATGTTTAACGGCTGTTATGGTGTAGGTCCCACCCGCAATTTTCAGGTCGTCATTCGACTTGATGGCATTGTTGTAGTTGCCCTCGACTTCGAGACTACCTGCTCCATTGATGGTTAGGTCTTTTTTGCTGTAAATGGCTGCGCTGTAGTCTGTTGCCGTCCGATTGGCAGAATCGGCTAGTTTATTGTGCGTGCCATCAGCTAGGGTCAGGTAGACATTGTCCGCAGAGGTGGCAGCGATAAGGGCATCTGTCCCTGTCATGGTGACACCATTGAGCACGATGTGGACATCATCTGTATCTGCTGCTTCAACCAACAGTTGAACGCCTTGGCTAGAGCCTGAGACGATGTAGGTACCCGCCTACGTAATCTTCACCACAGAACCTGATACAGACACGCCAGTTCCTGTGACCGTCGCCGAAGAACCATTGAGCTGGATGATACTAGCTGTCGCTGCATCGTAGCTGGCGTCCAAATCCTTTTCAGAGAAATAGGTCGTGTTGCCAGTCGTCGTAGAAGTTGCTGTTACCGTTGCCTGATTAGAACTGGTTGCTATAGTTGCTGTTGACGATGCTGTCGAACTTAAGTCTGCTTTGGCTTGGCAAGCTGCTAAGGTTAGCACCGTAAGGAGGGGCGGAAGTATCATTTTTGTTTTCATAAGTATTATCTTCTTTCTGAGACAAAGTATAGGCGCTTTTTCTAAAACATTCCTAAAAATATTCTGAAAATTATCTTAAATCAAAAAGCAACCCATTTCTGAGTTGCTCTGTTTCACTTATTCTTATGAAAAAACCTTATGACAGACGACTTCTATCTATACTAACTTGATGATACTAACAATGGCATATCAGCAATTAGTCCTCCGCTGTCTGATAGCCTTGGCGTTCAGGAATAACCCCTCTGACACCGCCTTTTGGCTTTGGCGTATCCCCCTTGTAACGAGGAATCAGATGGATGTGGCAGTGAAAAATGGTCTGACCGGCAACCGCACCGCAGTTGGCACCGACATTGTAACCATCTGGCTGATAACGCGTCTCTAGCATTTCCTTACCCAACTGCAAGAGGTCATCAATGGCTTGTTTTTCGACTGATGTTAACCCAAAATAATCCTCCACATGGCGTTTGGGAACAATCAGCAAATGCCCCTGATTGACAGGGTGTTTATCGTAAAAGGCGCCAGCTAGATTATTTTCTAATATAAAAGGCAAGTCACTACAAAACAAGCAAGAAACGGACATTTTTCACTCCTTTCACGCTAGCAAATGAGGGTGGTTCAACAACGCCTGCTTGAGAGTCGTGCCTAGCACCCCCTCTTTTTCTAATTGGAAATATAACACCGATAAAAAGGCCTGGCTATTGAGTTGTTTAGCATAATCGCTGGGCTCATCTCCAGATACCTGCAGGTCACTTAACCACATCGCTACTTGGTCCTGAGTGAGCCGCTCCTGAGCAAGCAGTTGGAGAAGGACTGCCGCTAAACGACTACTCTCACCTGCCGAGAAAGTTGTTTCAACTTCCAGTAAAACATCCCTGATCACCTCCCAAACATCAGTTAGACGGTTTAAGGGAAACTCGGGATGACAAGCTACCGCTTGTAAAAAATCTGCACCGTGTGCAATAGCATGAACCCAGCCATAAACGCTATCATAACCTCTGATGTCACGCTCAGCTGGCAGGTAGTCTAGGACCAGTTGCCATAACATCTCTCTCTGAGACGCCCTCATCCACCCACGATAAGGGTGCCCCTCCTGACCATCCACATAAAGCAATAGAGTATGCAATAGGCTAGTGAAAGATCTGGTTAGGGTACGCTCATCACAGACCCCTAGACCAGTTGTCTGTAGCTGCCTTGTTAGCGTCTCATCGAGCAAACTAGCCAACTGTACCTCATCAACAAAACCATCAAGCAAGGCATGACAAAAGCTGAGATAAACCAGATTGTCACGAACAGCTGGGTCAGGATCACCAATATGACTGAGCAACCACGCCAGTTCCTCACTAGTATAGGGGTGAGATTGATTTAGTTTTTCCTGTAATTGTTTGATCATTTGTGCTAACCTTTCTATTTTAAGTCAAGAACTCTTTCTAAAGTCTTTCGGTAAGGGTTAGGTTGTTACTTTTTCTAGCCAAACATGATGAAAAAAGCTAATATCACGATAAGGACTGTGATCGCAAACTGCCAACTCCATTCTGGTCATGCCTTCCAACCAGCCCATCTCCGACTTAATCTCATTTGGCTGTAGGGCATAGAAGGTTCGAATCCCCTGATAACGTTCGATTCTAAACTGTCCTGACTGAACCAATTCTGCCATGTCATAACACCTCCCCTGATTGAATGATGGGCTATGATAATCAGCCCCAGCCAGCAAGTCCATTGCCGTGTCAATCTGATGGTTAAAAACGACAGCCTGCATCACTTTCCCAGCACGGTGATGCTTGACGATAGACAACTGACCTGACGGTGTCAGCAAGCGATGAAAGGCAGTCAAGTAGGTCGGATAATCTTCCATTGCAACATATTCCAAGACATTGTGGCAGATGATGACATCAAAACTGGCATCTGGAAACTGGTCAAGTAGGTCGATTGAGCCGTGATATTTAGATAAGTTTGGCTGTTCCTGATGATAGAGCATCTCAGCTGACGGGTCAACAGCCACAACCGTATTGTTTTGACTGAGGAAATCAGCTGTCAAACAAAATCCTGCCCCAAAATCCAAGACACGCTTCCCTTTAACTTCCTTTAATTGGTCAAATAACACCTGATAAAAAATTTTTCCCCAGGGTTGCTCGAGGGTTTGGCGATAATGCGCAATGTCCATCACTTTTTTCTCCTTTTTTTTGATAATTATATTATTTTTTCAACCCTTTTACGAATACCCTATTAGGAGGAAATGATATGTATAATAAAGTTGTTTTAATTGGCAGATTGACTGCCGTGCCAGAAATGATCAAAACACCTAACGATAAATCGGTCACACGGGTGTCGCTTGCCGTCAACAGGCGGTTCAAGTCCCAAAATGGCGAGCGTAGCGCAGATTTCATCAACGTTGTCTTCTGGGGACGTCAAGCTGAGACCCTAGCCAGTTACGGTGGCAAGGGTACGCTCGTTTCGATTGATGGCGAACTGCGTACTAGAAAATATGACAAAAATGGTTCAACCCGCTATATCACTGAGGTGCTGGGGCACAGTTTCCAACTCTTAGAAAGCCGTGCTCAACGTGCCATCAGAGAAAATAATGTCGGTCAAGACTTGGCAGACCTCGTCTTGGAAGAGGAAGAACTGCCCTTCTGAAAGGATGTTTATCCTCATAGTACCCCTTGTCCCCGTCCGACCCGCCCAGAAAGCAATCTCCCTTGGTGGCTGAATTGGTGAGGGGAAATCAATAAAACATAATCATCAGTTAGGGATAAGCTTCTCCTAGTTAACACCAACTGAATCATCACAAAAAAACGGGCAAGACAGAGTTCTGGACAGCAGAACACCAATCTTGCTCGTTTTATCTATCAGATGAAAGGTTTGTTCAGCCTAGTTGCCTTACATCATGCCACCCATCATGCCTGGGTCCATAGCTGGGGCAGCTGGTTTTGGTTCTGGCTTGTTAGCCACGACAGCTTCAGTAGTCAAGATGAGGCCAGCTACTGACGCCGCATTTTGTAGGGCAGAACGAGTTACCTTCACAGGGTCGATAATGCCAGCTTCTAGCATATCTACCCATTCACCAGTTGCAGCATTAAAGCCGTGACCAGCTGGGCTATTTTTTAACTTATCGATGACAACAGACCCCTCAAAACCAGCGTTGAGAGCAATCTGGCGAACAGGTTCTTCCAGTGCACGCTGGACGATGTTGCGACCAGTTGCTTCGTCACTCGTCAAATCTAGAGCCGCCACGGCTGCGATAACGTTGACCAGAGCAGTACCACCACCAGCAACGATGCCTTCTTCAACAGCAGCACGGGTCGCATTGAGTGCATCCTCAATGCGGAGTTTCATCTCCTTGAGTTCGGTCTCAGTCGCCGCACCAACCTTGATCACAGCGACACCACCAGAGAGCTTAGCCAACCGTTCTTGAAGTTTCTCGCGATCAAATTCAGAGGTCGTTGTCTCGATTTGAGACTTAATGATGTCAATGCGGTTAGCAATAGCTGACGCGTCACCTGCCCCCTCGACAATGACTGTGCTATCCTTATCGACAGAGACCTTAACCGCTTGACCGAGAGCTACCATGCTGGCATCTTTGAGGTCAAGTCCCAAATCATCAGTGATAACTGTTCCGCCTGTCAAGATAGCGATGTCTTCTAGCATCGACTTACGACGATCGCCGAAGCCAGGAGCCTTGACGGCAACTACATTGAAGGTGCCACGGATTTTGTTGAGCACCAAGGTTGGCAAGGCTTCACCGTCCACATCATCAGCAATAATGAGGAGCGGACGGTTGGTCTTGAGAATCTCTTCTAAGAGTGGAAGAATGTCCTGAATGTTTGAGATTTTCTTATCCGTGATGAGGATAAATGGGTTGTCTAGGTCAGCAACCATTTTTTCATTGTCCGTCACCATATACTGAGACAGGTAACCTCGGTCAAACTGCATGCCCTCAACCACTTCGAGTTCAGTCTCCATTCCACGAGACTCTTCGATAGTGATGACACCATCACGACCGACCTTCTCCATGGCTTCTGAGATATACTCACCAACCTTTTCAGAACGTGAGGACACTGCTGCCACCTGAGCGATTTCCTCTTTATTTGCAACTGCTTGAGCTTGATGTTTAAGTTCTGTCACGGCAACATTTACCGCAGCTTCAATCCCGCGACGGATACCGATTGGGTTAGCACCGGCTGTGACGTTTTTCAGACCTTCACGAACGATAGCTTGGGTCAAAACGGTCGCCGTTGTGGTCCCATCACCGGCGATGTCGTTGGTTTTTGAAGCCACTTCTGACACCAGCTTTGCCCCCATGTTTTCAAAATGATCCTCCAGCTCAATTTCCTTAGCGATGGTTACCCCATCGTTAGTGATGAGCGGTGAACCAAAAGCTTTTTCAAGCACAACATTACGCCCTTTAGGGCCAAGGGTTACTTTAACTGTATTAGCGAGGATGTCCACCCCACGCACCATGCTCTCACGAGCATCTGCTGAAAATTTAATATCTTTTGCCATAATCACTTTCCTCCCTATGCTTCAATAATGGCGACGATGTCTGCTTCACGCACAATGAGTAGCTCTTCACCCTCATGCTTGACCGCAAGACCAGCTGAGCGATCGACCAGAACTGTCTGATTAACGGTGACACTTGGAGACACCAACTCACCCGTTAGCGTCCGAATGCCCTCACCGACAGCCAAGACTTGGGCGGTCTTGGTCGCTTCCCGGCTAGCACCTGCTAGCACAAAGCCGCCAACCGTCTGTTCCTCTTCTTTTGCAACGCGCACCAACACGCGGTCGCCTAATGGTTTTAACATGATTTATCCTCCATTTTTAGGGTAATAGCAGAGCTGAGCCCTGTTTTTAGCACTCTATCCTATCGAGCGCTAATGCTACCCTCTATTCTACCACTTGGTCAGAAATAGTCAAGAAAAAAAGTTGCTGATTAAACAGTAATAGAGGCAGGAACAAAAGTCCTAGCCTCCCTTTTTATTATTGTTGCCAAAGTCAGACGCAAAGGTTTTGAGCAACTCTTATCAGCTTTGCCGATTTTAGAGTTGCCAAAGTTCCACTGAATCTTTGGAAGTTGGAAATAGAGCGGACAACGTCCGTGTCAAAGAAAGTCTAGGAAGAGACCTTTTCGACTTCTAAACGTTCAAAATTAAATAAAGTGAGGAAATATCAAATTCTGCCGAATGCCCACTCTCATCTAGGTATCTCTAAAACGAGTTTTGAAAAATACAAAAACCACAGCCAACACAAAGAGGATATTTTGCGTCATGATGATGGTTGGCAATTCCTGACCAGTTAACCCAAACCCAAAGGCCAGTAAAGTTGGCAGACCGAGGCAGGTTAAGGTCAGATTATAAGCTTGTTTGAACCCCTTGATGTCAAACCATTTGGTCAGGGAAGCCAAAAAAAGAATGCCACTCGCACCAAGCACCAAAAAGATAAAGTTCGTCCCTAAAATCAAGCAAGAACTACTAATCAGAAAAAGACTAACTCCAAAACGATTGCTCGTAAACCAGTGGTTAGAGATTGCTGCTGACAGCGCCTCTTTTGAGGAAATATCTTGCTGACTGAGCTGTTGGTAGGGCACAGTGACGACATCAATCTTATCTTTAACGAGTTTTAACTGTTGCTTGCCAAAATGGTAGCTCACCCCGGTCTCTTCTGGTGCCTTATCACCAAAAGTCACTTGGGGAAAGCTCGCCTCCTCAACCATCAACTCACCATCTCTTAATTTTCCCGTTTGCAGATGAGCAATAACCTCTTTGTTTAAAGGCTCATAAATGCCACTAACCACCCGTTCCAGGGGATAACTCTCCATTTGCCCAACTTGTAGAGAAACAGGAATAAATAAAAGTGACATCAAGAAAATGGTGGTCAAAATAGCCTGCCAGACCGTAAGAGAGGTTCTCTGGGCAAATACCCGTCTAGGCGATAGCAAGCTGGAAAAATAAGACATCGGATAGCGCATCCATGTAGCTCCTTTCGTAGAAAGAGTGGGACAAGATCTCTTGCCACCACTCTTAAACTGATTTGAGATGTTATTAAACATTCTCTTATTCTATCCTTTTGTCCCACCTTTTGTCAAACCAGACACAAAGTTTTTCTGGAGCATGAAGAAGAGGATTGAGATTGGCACAGCAATCAAAATAGCTCCTGCTGCAAAAAGTGTGACACGTTGGTTCTTGGCATCAGAGATAAAGGTCTGAAGCCCAACCGCAACAGTATAGTATTCTTGTGAGCGAAGCAAGAACTTAGCGAGCATGAAATCTCCAAACGGTCCCATAAAGGCCCAAAGTGCCTGAACGGCAATCATTGGCTTGACGAGGGGAAGAACAATTTGCCACAAAATCCGCAAATGTCCTGCACCGTCGAGTTTAGCAGATTCGTCCAAGTCATACGGTACCGTATCAAAATAGCCTTTCATCAGCCAAGCATTCATCGGGATACCACCACCAACGTAAATCAGAATCAAGAACCAGTACTGGTTAAGAGCGTTGAAGAGCCAGGCCATAACAAAATAGGCAGTCAGAGCAGCCATGGTTGGCACCATTTGAATCACTAAGAAGAACAATAAACTTTTTTTCTTGCCGTAAAAGTTATAACGACTATACGCATACCCTGTCAAGGTGATCACCGTCACTTGAATAATCATGGTGAAAAAGGCCACGATAATCGTATTGAGGTACCAACGCCCATAAAGCGTCTCAGTGAACAAGCGACTAAAGTTATTAAGCGTGAAATTGCTCGTTAGATCAAACGTAAAGGCTGTCACATTCCCTGGGCGAAAAGCTGAGCTAACCGTTACCATGATTGGGAACAAGATAATCGTTGCTAACAAGAGCAGATAGACGTAGGTAAAGAATTGTGTCAGAAATTTTTTCCGTTTGACAGAGCTTGAAAATTGTTTAGAAGCCATCTATCTATCCTCCATATTAAACGCATTGAATTTTTTAAAGGTGATAAGTGACACAGAAATGACAATCATTGAGATAATCAACGTCACCGCAGATGCCATTGAAAATTGTGGCGATGTTTGAGTGGTCAACTTATAAATCCAAGAAATCAAGATATCTGTTGCACCAGCACCACCACCGACACTACCTGGTCCACCGTTGTTAAAGAGATAGATGATGGAGAAGTTATTAAAGTTAAACGTATACTGAGAAATAAAGGTCGGCGCAGCAACCGCTAAAATCATCGGTAAGGTGATTTTCCAGAATTTCTGCCAAGCCGTTGCCCCATCAATAATCGCCGCCTCATACAAATCAGACGGAATAGATTGCAGAATCCCTGAGACCAAAATGTAGATGTAAGGGAAACCAAGCCAGCCTTGCACCATGATGACAGCTACTTTTGTCCAAAACGGATCTGTTTTCCATGGAATGAGACCAAAATCAACAAAAGGAATCAGTTTTTCCAAGAACGGCAACACCTGCACATTCATCGCACCGATGGAGTCATTAAAGAAGTTACCGAAACTCATGATGGAGATAAAGGCCGGAACAGCCCAAGGGAGCAAGAAGATAACCCCAAATACCCGCTTAAACTTGATGAATGGCTGATTAGCAATGATAGCTGTCGCTACCCCAATAACAATCTGAAGGGTTGAGGCAAGAATCGTCCAAATAAAGGTCCATTTCAACACCGCAGAGAAAGCCGTTCTAAAGGTGCTGAGTTGAACGATATTGATGAAGTTTTTAAATCCAATCCAGTCCAATAACCGCTGTGGCGGAATATGTTTAAAATCGTAGTTGGTAAAGGCAATAAAGAGCGTTACCATAACAGGAAAGACAATCGCAAAGGCCATCGCCAGATAAGCAGGAATGGTCAGCAAGTAAGGAAAACCGTTCTCATAAATAGAGTGAAGCGTCTCTTTTGCAGTGAGCGGGATTTTGAACCCGTCACGAACCAGTCTAGCAGTATAATGCGCATCTCTCATCGTTGCTACATGAATAAAGAGCATGATGATAAAGAAAATAATCTGCATTGATCCTTTGATCAGAAGAAACAAAGAGTGATCAACACCAGGGGTTGTTCCCAGAGTGATTAACCCTTGAATCGCTGGAATCCCAAAGGTCAGGATTTCAAGGATTTCTAGTGCAAAGACACCAAGAAGCATCAATCCTTTTGCTTTTTGACCGTTATAAAGTTGTCCAAGTCCTAAAATGAGGGATAGCCACATGGCTTTTTGGGGACTGTGATGTTGTGAATCGTTTGTCATAATGACCCTTTCTACAATAGATGATGAATTAAGAAGCCATGGGTTGCTAAGTTTGTGTCGATCAACCCGTTAGCGATGACTAACTGGCCAACAGAAATTTCTCGCTCCTGCCCCTTGTTAATGAGTAATTCAATGACCTGAGATGGTGTGTGTCGCCGGATACTTAGCACATCGCCCTGAGCTGTAATGGTGATGTCACCTTTTTGAAGAACCGGTAGCTCCTTCAAGCGAATAATCTTTTTGAACAGTGTTAGTAAATCGTTGTCTTGGGTCACCTTATCCCAGTTGAAACAGCGACGACAGTCAGGATCATAGCCACCTTCCATGGCAATCTCTGTCCCATAGTAGAGGCAAGGAATACCGACATAGGTGAACAGCAAGGCGACTGCGGCTAATAACTTATCTCTTGACCCACCGATTTGAGTAAAGAAGCGGTGCGTGTCATGAGAGTCCAGCAAATTCAAATTCATGCGATTGACCTGATCGGTGTTTCGCATGAGAATATGATTGAGTCGCTCTGCCATCTCCTGAGATGATAGGGTATCTGTCGCAAAATAATCAATGCAGGCTTTCGTAAAGGCATAATTCATGATGCCATCATACTGATCCCCTTGTAAATAGGGGTAAGCATCGTGCCAGTTTTCACCGATAATAATGATATTGGGATTGACGGCTTTCACTGCTTTTCTAAAGCGACGCCAGAAATCATGCGATACTTCATCTGAGACATCAAGTCTCCAACCATCTAGCTGAAACTCTCGCGTCCAGTAAAGGGTGACATCCAAGAGGTAGTCCTGCACATCAAGATTGGACGTGTTAAACTTTGGCATATAGGAGCAAGCAGCAAATGTCTCATAATTGATTGCTTTTTGGTCAACAGTTTCACCGTCAATCATAAACCAGTCAAAATATGGCGAAGCCTTCCCCTTGTTCATCACATCTTGAAATTCTGGAAGCAAGTCACTGGAATGATTGTAGACCGCATCAAGGATAATTTTCATCCCCAAGTCATGACTGTCATCAATTAACTGCTTTAGGCTTAACTTGCTACCAAACTGTTTGTCAACATCGTAATAATCTCGAATATCATACTTATGATTGCTGATGGATGAAAAAATCGGAGTCAGGTAAATGGTAGTTATTCCCAAGTCCTTGAGGTAGTGTAACTTTTGCCTAATCCCCTCAAGATCACCTCCGGCAAAACTTTTCGGAAGCGGCCTGTCCGTCCACGCCATATTGATGTAGGTATCATCCTTCTCAGCATCTCCGCGATAAAAACGATCCACAAAAATCTGGTAAAACACTGCGCTGTCTGCCCAGTCGACCACACGATGAACATCAATTGGGTTGATGTACGGCAGTTGGAAGCAGTTATAAAACGCATAAGCAAAATCGTACTGTTCACTAAAGCCATTTTCATGGTAGTACCAGCAGTTGTCTCCGTCCTGAACTTTGAAAACATAGGTCAGTCGAACGTCTGTCAACTTTAGGCGAATCTCGAAATAAGCATAAATGGCATCAGTACATTTGAACGGTATCGGAACTTCTTTTTGATGTTGGTGATAGGTGTACTTATCACCATAAACTAGGCTAATCTCTAACTCTTGATCTTCTTTTGCAACCCGCAAACGAATGACAACTTCGTCATCAGAAATTGCAAAACAATACCTTGAGTCAGGAATATGCAAAAATCCTGCCTTGTTCATTCCATTCCTTCTTCCTAATATGTATTCTTTCTGTTCAGCCTTTTCTCTCCCTATCAATCACTTTTAGGCAGTGATAGGGAGAGAAAAAGCTGAGCAGAAATAGTTCTGAATCAGCTTTTTGAGGTTTTATTCAGAATATTTTTGCTCGATAGCTTCTTTAATGAAGGTTACAGCTTCTTTGCTGGCTGTCTTAGCATCTTTTTTACCTGAGGCAACGTCAAAGAACAATGTACCTGCTGGTTCCCAAACTTCTGCCATTTGAGGAATGTTTGGCATTGGTTGAGCATTTGAGAATTGAGCAATAACAGCGCTTGTCAACTCATTTCCTTGTGCTGAAGCATATTCGCGTGCTTTAGTGTTAGCAGGAATTTCTTGCGTAGCATCGTAGAATGATTTTTGGTTCTCTTCGTTTGTGACATAGTCAAGGAATTTTTGAGCAACATCCATGTTTTTGCTGTAGTTTGAGATAACCCAAGCTTTACCACCACCGAAGGCTTCGTAGTTGCCACCGTTAGTAAGAGTTGGAATTTGAGCAGCTCCGAAGTTTACACCAGCTTCTTTAAGTGCTGCTGCAGCCCAAGGACCATCAATGATTGCAGCTGTTTTACCTGATGTAAATTGTTCAGTGATGAAGTCTCCTGCTTTTGTTGTATCTTGCATTCCTTGAGGCCACATAGCATACCATTTTTTAGCATACTCAAGTCCTTCTACAGTACCAGCATTGTCCAAACCGATATCTGATGGCTTAGTACCGTGGTCACCAAAGACGTAACCACCGTGACCAGCAATCAGACCGTAAGCATAGTAGAAGTTAGTCCAGTTTGCCAAGAATGCTACTGATTTACCATTTTCTGAAGCGAAGGCATACTTGGCATCTTTTTGAAGCTCTTCGAGTTCTGCAAATGTTTTTGGAGCCTCTTTGATTAAATCTTTGTTGTAGTAAAGAATTAATGATTCTACAACAGCTGGAGCGCCGTAGATTTTTCCATCTAAAGTAACCAAGTTTTGTGCTGTTTCATCATAATCAGCTTTGTTACCCAAGGTTACTTCAGCAAGTTGACCTTCGTTACCTAAACCACCCACGCGGTCATAAGGTGCCACAAAAACGTCTGGGGCAGCACCTGTTGGGCCATCTGTCGCTAACTTATCCAAGGTATCAATCATACCTTCTTCTTTAACAGTGATTTTAACACCATTTTCTTCTTCGAATTTTGTTTTGATCTTGTTAATGTAGTCAACATAGCCAGTATCTACAGAAACAACCAATGACTTTTCTCCCTCAGCAGATTTTTCTGCTGTGTTTGATGAAGAAGAGTTGCCACAAGCCGCTAAAGTTAGGGCAGAAGCAAGCCCAAGAGAGCTTAAAGCGATTTTTTTCCAATTCAACATTTGATTGGACCTCCTGAAATTTTTTAGAAACGCAACCGCTTGCGTTGTTCATAAGTAGTATAACACAAACTGATTGCGGTTGCAAGTGTTTTTATCATTTTTTTGGGAAGAAATAATTTCGACTAAAACGCTAACAAAAAAACATTAGAGGTGCTGGCTAGCAACTGTATACAGGTCCTCGTCCAGAGGGATAATTTAAAAGTAACTTTCTTGGTTTAAGGCTCAAGTTCTGAGCTCTGCTAGTTCGTATCATATTTTACAGATAAAAGAAAAATCCCAGCCTGAGCTGAGATATTTTCATTAGTCTTCGTTAACGAATGGTAACAAGGCCATAACGCGAGCACGTTTGATTGCTGTTGTTACTTTACGTTGATTCTTAGCAGACGTTCCAGTCACACGACGTGGCAAAATTTTTCCACGTTCTGAGATGAAACGGCTGAGAAGCTCAGTATCTTTGTAATCAACATATTCAATCTTGTTAGCTGCGATATAGTCAACTTTTTTACGGCGTTTGAATGCACCGCCGCGACGTTGTGGTTGAGCCATAGGTTCTCTCCTTTATATCAGTTTAGAATGGTAAATCATCATCTGAGATTTCCATTGAATTTGACCCGCCGAACGGGCCTTCTTCTCTAGCGAAGTTAGGTGTTTGAGCTGGTTGTTGGTAGTTGTTGCCGCCAAAACCTTGACTAGGAGCTGATGTATAGCCGCCTTGTCCTTCTCTTGCCGTACGGCTTTCCAGCATTTGGAAATTTTCCGCAACAACTTCTGTTACATAAACCCTTTGTCCTTGGGCATTGTCATAAGAACGTGTCTGGATACGACCAGTAATGCCGATTAAGGCACCTTTCTTAGCCCAGTTTGCAAGGTTTTCAGCTTGCTGACGCCAGATAACGCAGTTGATAAAATCAGCTTCACGTTCTCCAGCTTGATTTTTAAATGTCCGGTTAACAGCCAAAGTAAAGCTGGCTGTCGCCACATTTGACGGGGTGTAACGAAGCTCAGCATCACGGGTCATCCGACCAACGAGTACGACATTGTTAATCATAGGTCACCTACTTAAGCGTCGAGTTTCACAATCATATGACGAAGAATATCGCCGTTGATTTTTGACAGACGATCAAACTCATTCAGAGCGATAGCGTCAGTTGCTTCAACGTTAACGATATGGTAAAGTCCTTCACGAAAATCTTGGATGTCGTAAGCCAGACGACGTTTTTCCCATGCTTTTGATTCAATGATGGTTGCACCATTGTCAGTCAAAATTGAGTCAAAACGCGCTACCAAAGCGTTTTTTGCTTCTTCATCAATGTTTGGACGAATGATATAAAGAATTTCGTATTTAGCCATTGATATGTCCTCCTTTTGGTCTAATGACCTGCACTCTTTGGCGCAGGTAAGTGAGGTCTACTCACAAATAACTATTTTAAACCATTTTTTGGGATTTTGCAAGCAAAAACTCGTGATAACAGGTAAATTTTCCCCTAAACTTTTTCAAGCTCAAAAATAGGTCAAGACAGCATGTGACTATGTCTCAGTCGCCATGCTATCCCAGACCTACTTTCCTATGGTTGATAAGACCTTACACGGTCAAGCCTCTGAAGAAATTTTTCCTTGAAAATGGGCTTTAAGCTGGTCAAATCTCGACCTAGATCAGGTCTCTCTTTTAACAACAATGTCAATACTTGTTGCCCCTCTAATGCCCAATCCCCAACCAGCCAGACTTGCTTGCTGTATAAGGATTCAAATTCGTCTACAATAGGTGCAATTGATGCGTAATAAATGGATAATGGGCTTCTTACGTAACTATAGGTCATGTCTTTCTCCTTGTCTTTTTTCATAGTATTATGATAGTGTAACAATATTAAAGAAAACTAAAACGAGAACCGTATGGAATAACCACACATGACACCTAAGAGTTTTGTAAGCCACTCCCACCTCTTGAGCTCATTTTCTTATAATTTAATCCGTTTGCCGGTCTCAAGGTCAAAGAAATGCCCCTTAGACACATTGAGTGCTAACTCGACAGTTGAGCCTG
>NZ_JBGTZA010000021.1:0-41014 GCF_041807805.1 Streptococcus sp. E29BA | reverse complement strand
AAGGGACTCCCTGCAACAGGCGATGTTCACACAGCTCTAGCTGCTGTCGGCGCAACAGCCCTCTTATCAGCCCTAGGTTTAGCCGGACGGAGAAGACGAGCTAGGTAAGTTAATAAAAACTAGATTGGCCATGAGCCAGTCTAGTTTTTTACGCTTTTATTTCTTAGGATACCTCATCTAAATCTAAACTATGGTATAATAATCCTATGACAAATTTAGATGCATTGACAAGGTTGAAAAAAGAAACGTTATCCTCAGTGACGGTTCTTTTTGGAGAGGATGTTGGCTTGTTTGCCCATATGAAAGAGACCTTGCTGAAACAAATTGGCTATCATCCAAGTGACCTGACCTATTCTTATTTTGATTTGTCGGCAGCACGTTATAGTGATGTTGCTATGGATTTGGAGAGTCTGCCTTTTTTTTCAGAAGAAAAAGTAGTTGTTTTGGACAACGTCCTAGACATCACGACAACAAGAAAGTCTTACCTGACTGAACAGGAACTAAAGCAGTTAGAAGTCTATCTGGAACATCCACTAGAGACAACACGATTGATTATCTGTGCGGCTGGAAAACTGGATGGAAAGCGACGGCTGGTCAAGTTACTGAAGCGTGATGCCCTTCTTTTAGAAGCTAGTCCCCTATCAGAAGATGAATTGCAGAAGTATTTTATCAATCTGGCTCGGACATCAGGTCTATCTTTTGAGGCGGGAAGTTTTGATGCTTTGATGAGAAAGTCCCAGTATGATTTCGGACAGTTGTTAAAAAATATGAGTTTTTTGACCAACTACAAAGGCTCAGGCTCAGCTATTTCTTTGAAAGACATTGACGAGGCTATTCCAAAGAGTTTGCAGGATAATATTTTTGATTTGACTAAGTTAATCTTGTCAGGGAAAGTGACTGAAGGTCTGGGATTGGTGGCTGATTTGCGCTTGCAAGGTGAGGATGAGGTCAAGTTAATTGCCATTATATTGGGGCAGTTGCGGTTGCTCTTGCAGGTTAAGTTGTTGTTGCGACGTGGTTTTAGTGAGCCTCAGCTAGTCACAGAGTTGTCTGATTATCTTGGGCGGTCGGTTCATCCTTATCAGGTGAAAGTTGCTCTGAGAGATGGTCAGCAGTTGCCTGTGGAACGGTTAAAAACAGCCATTAAGACTTTGATTAAGACGGATTTTGAGATTAAATCAGGACTTCATGAGAAAGCTTATTTGTTTGAGATTGCCCTGTTAAAACTGGCTAATCAGTCCCATAAAAGCTAACAAATGTGTCGTGAGAAGGATAGCAGGCAAAAATCTTGAAAGCTCTGCCATTTTACCGTATAATAAGAGTATCAAAAGAAAAGAGGTATTGACCAAATGGCGATTATTTTACCAGACTTGCCTTATGCTTACAATGCATTAGAACCTGTGATTGATGCGGAAACCATGACACTCCATCATGACAAGCACCATGCGACCTACGTGGCTAATGTTAACGCTGCGCTTGAAAAGCACCCAGAAATCGGTGAAGATCTGGAGGCTTTGCTGGCTGATGTGGACAGCATTCCGGCTGATATCCGCCAAGCTGTCATTAACAATGGTGGTGGTCATTTGAACCACGCGCTTTTCTGGGAACTCTTGTCTCCAGAGAAAACAGAGGTACCATCTGAGCTTTTGGCTGATATCGAGGCAACTTTTGGGTCATTTGACAGCTTCAAAGAGGCTTTCACCGCAGCAGCAACGACACGGTTCGGTTCAGGTTGGGCTTGGCTAGTGGTTAACAAAGATGGCAAGCTCGAGGTTACTTCGACTGGTAATCAGGACACACCGATCATGGCAGGATTGACCCCAATCCTTGGTTTGGATGTTTGGGAGCACGCCTACTACCTTAACTACCGCAACGTCCGTCCGAACTACATCAAAGCTTTCTTTGACATCATTAACTGGACTAAGGTGGCTGAGCTCTACACGGCAGCCAAAGCTTAATCAGGCAGACTATTTTATTGACAGAGGCTGGGACTAATCCCAGTCTTTTTAAGCATTTCATGAGATGTAGTTAAGTTGCCTAACCTTATTCATGTTAGCCAGTCGTCTGAGAATTTGCTATAATAGTTTATGGAAACTGTCACTAGAAATGGTAGTTTAGTTGGTCAGCGACCAACCTAGGCAGAGCAGAAAGGAATAGCCATGAAATTAGTCTATACCGATTTGGCAAATGATTTAACACAACTCTTAGCCCAGCAGGCACAAAGCTATGCTGATGCTGGTAAGAGGGTGTTTTACATTGCCCCCAACTCCTTATCGTTTGAAAAAGAGCGTCGTGTCTTGGAATATCTGCCGAGTCGGGCTTCCTTTGCCATCACGGTGACGCGTTTTGGTCAGATGGCGCGCTATTTGACCTTGTCTCGTCAGAAAGGTCAGAAAACGATTGATGAGCTAGGGTTGACACTGGTGATATATCGGGTTTTAGCTGGTTTGACTGATGGGGGACTCCGTCGCTATCAGTTGCTCGGCACTGATCCAGCCTTTATCGCTCAACTAGTTGATTTTTATAAAGAATGGCAGAGCAGCGACTTAGATTTAACCGAACTAGCTGCTTTTGAGAGTGATAAGCTATCAGATGTCTGTCTTATCATGGAGAAAGTTAATGAAGCCTTGGTTGACTTAGATTTTTCAACACAGTCGACCATCAGCCAGTTGCGAGATGATATAGAAGCAGGTTTGCTGACAGAAGACCTTGCTCAGGTGGTTGTTCTTATCGATGGTTTCACACGATTTACTGCAGCGGAAAAAGCACTCATCCATCAGCTAGATCAGACTTGTCATGAGGTAATGATAGGGACTTACGCCAGCCAATCTGCCTACAAATCACCTTATCAAGCAGGCCAGCTCTACCAAGCCAGTGTTGAATTTTTAAGGCAATTAGCAGAAGAATTTGCCACTAAGCCTACTTATATGACCTTAGGAAGCCCTGAAACTTTCTTTAGTCGAGTGACTGCTCAATTAGAGAACCGTTATGCTTACCGCGACGTTGATAGCTTTCTCACCGATGATGACAAATCTAGGATTCAGATCTGGCAATCCAGCGGTATCAAAGAAGAGTTGGAACTTGTCGCACAGCGCATTCGCCAGAAGTTAGATGAAGGGTATCGCTATAAGGATATGCTGGTTTTGCTTGGCGATGTTGAGGCCTACCAGTTACAGCTGGGGCAGGTTTTTTCGACCTATGCCATCCCCTACTATCTCGGTCAAGCAGAATCGATGGCAGATCATCCCTTGGTTCATGTTGTCGATAGCCTTGATCGGCTCTATAGCTATCAGTTTCGTGCAGAAGATGTTCTAAACCTCATTCAGTCAGGGCTTGTGGGACAGCTTGACCAGATGGCGATTGACCAATTTGACCGCTATGTGAGTTATGCCTTAATTAGAGGGAAAAAAGGATTTTCAGAACCCTTTGTTAAAACAAACGGGCGATTTGACCTCGACCAACTCAATCAGACGCGCCAAGCCATCATGAATCCTTTGCTGGTATTTATGCAAGCAGATGGCTTGCCTGTCGAGAACGTGCTTGAGCACTTGTTAGGCTTTTTTGAGTCTGTTGATTTACGTCACCATTTAGCAGCTCTCGCTTCAACAGGCAGTCAGCAGGAAGCAGAAAAACACGAGCAGGTTTGGAAAACCTTTTGTGCGCTTCTGGAACAGCTTCAGCTGATTTTTGCTAAAAAGACCTTACCTTTGATTGAGTTATTGGGACTACTCAGGGCGGGTATGCTGGCTGCGACCTATCGGATAGTCCCTGCAACCCTTGATGTGGTTAACATTAAGTCTTACAACTTAATCGAGCCCCATACCAAGCCGTTTATCTTTGCCATTGGGCTCAGCCAGTCAAACTTCCCAGAAATTGTCAAAAATGTCAGCCTGCTGTCAGATGAGGAGCGTCTGTCCATTAACGCCCATCTGACAATAGGGGAGCTAGACCTTCCTGGCGGAGATAACCTGAAGCGAAATAATTACACTATGGTGTCCTTGCTAAATGCAGCGACACAGGAATTGGTCTTGTCCAGTCCGACCATGCTTGGTGAGACCGAAGACACAGCATCAACCTACCTGAATCAGCTAGCGGAGTTGGGCTTGCCTGTCGTTCACCACAAGCGCTCATATTACTCTCCTGTTGATGTGGCAACCTATCGTAGCCTCCTGTCTCGTTTGGTTGAGGCCTATCAGACAGACCTTGATCTTGACCAGCTGGATAAAACATCGGCCGATTATTGGTCGGTCTTGATTCGTCGCTTACGTCGGAAAATGGCAGAGCAGGGTTTGGTGTTACCTGAGGTGATTGCAGATGTGGTAAGCAGGCCACTTAGTCCTGAAACCCTTGCTGTGCGGTACCCGAAAGACTCTTCCTTACGCCTATCAGCGTCGTCGCTCAGCGATTTTTATAACAATGAATATAAATTTTTCCTGACCCATGTCCTGCGCCTGCAAGAGGAAGACAGTATTTTACCAGATGCTAGACAACACGGTATTTTCTTTCATCGGGTGTTTGAATTGGTGACAGCAGATAAGTCTAAGACAGATTTTGATGTCAAGTTGGATAGGGCTCTAGAGCAGGCGAGCCAAGAGCCAGAGATTGCGATGCTTTACCAGCAATCAGCTCAGACACGGTTTGCCCATGACTTGATGACCAGTATGATTCGTCAGACTGCCCAAGTGTTAAAAGAACAATCGCCTGTCGATATTGTCGGTGAAGAGCTTAATTTTAGCTTTACCAATCAGAAGAAAGCCACTTTATCTGGGGGGCGCGAGCTCGTCATCACTGGTAAGATGGATCGTCTCGACAGACTGTCTGATTGCCAAAGTTATGGCGTTGTCGATTACAAGTCGAGTGACCAGCGCTTTAAGCTTAATGATTTTTACAACCGATTAAGCCCTCAGTTGTTGACCTATGTGGCAGCTCTGAAACAATCGAGCGACTTTTCGCAAGTCGAGGACATCTTTGGTGCCATGTATCTCCAAGTTCATCACCCTCTTGTTACATTATCTAAAACAAGCTCCGCAGCTGACTTAATAGCAGTTGCTCACCAAGATGTCACCTATAAAGGGCTGTTCATCACCGACCAGACAAGTTTCCTCGATCAGCGTTATAGCAGCAAAAATAATACCTACTCAACAGAAGAGTTAGCTGTGCTACTTGAGTATAATGCCTCCCTCTACAAACAGGCAGCTGAACGCATCTTAGCCGGTCATTTTGCAATCAATCCTTACACGAGAGATGGTCGCTCAGTTGCAGGTGATCAGCTCAAAAGCATCACACGCTTTGAGGCTGATTTGCATCTAGGCCAAGCTAGACGGTTGCAGCAGTTCCCACGTGCGGAACAGCGTGCACTGATTTTTGGAGCAATGAAAGAAGAATTGGCTAAGGAGAAGGAGGACCATCATGCGTGAACCATTTTTAACAGAGGCTGAGATTGCGCGATTGGCTGAGGCAGAGCAGACGAGTGATAAGAAACAAAAGCGGACTAAAGAGCAGATTGAAGCCATTTATAGCCACGGTCAGAATATTCTGGTGTCTGCTTCAGCTGGTTCGGGCAAGACCTTTGTCATGGTGGAGCGTATCATTGATATGCTAAAACGTGGGGTTAGTATCAAGGAACTGTTTATCTCAACCTTTACCGTCAAGGCAGCTGGTGAATTAAAAGAACGCTTGGAAGATAAACTGACAGGCTTGATTGCCAAAACCAGTAACCCTGAGCAGCTAGCGCATTTGTCACGTCAGTTGGCGGATGTGCAGCTGGCAGATATTGGTACCATGGACGCCTTTACCCAAAAGCTGGTTGGCGAATACGGCTACCTTTTGGGTTTATCGCCGAAATTTCGGATATTGACAGATAAGTCAGAGCAAGATTTGCTGAAAAAAGAGGTGTTTGATGACCTGTTTGACGATTACATGAGGGGGACATCAGCGTCAGTCTTTAAGCAGTTGGTGCGCAATTTTTCAGTTAATCGTAAGGATGTCAAGGCCTTTCGTCAAGTCGTTGATCAGATTGTGACCTTTGTCCAGTCGACGCCAAATCCTCAAGTCTGGCTCAGGGAAAGCTTTTTACCTGAGGAGAGGTCATCTGAAGAGGTTTTAAGTGCCCTTAGACAGTCAGGGTTAGGCTTATTAGATGACCTAGAGCAGTTTTTCCAAGCTCACCTCCGGCATGAAGCTCAGCTATTTCCCAAAGCCAAATATCTGGAAAATGTGCAAGTAATCGTAGATCGGTTGACGCTAGTTGAGTTGACAGTAAGCCTTGAGGAGCTTGAAGAGCAGTTGCAATACGTGGTTGATATGGCTGCGACGTCCAACGGTCGAGGCCTGACCAATGCGACACGAAAAGAGGATACCAAGATCATCAAAGAGGTCTATAATGCCAATCGTAAGGACTTTATTGAGCAGGTGAAGGCTTGGTTGGCTCAGCTCTATCAAACGCGAGTTGTACTAAATTATCAAGATGGGGCATTGCCACTACTTGAGGTGCTTCAAGACTTTGCTAGTGATTTTTGTCAGCAATATTTGCAAGTCAAGCAGCAGGAACGGGCTTTTGAATTTTCGGATATTAGCCACTTTGCGATTCGGCTCTTGAGTGAGTTTGATGAGGTGCGTGAGGCTTATCGTCAGCGTTATCAAGAAGTGATGGTCGATGAGTATCAGGACACCAACCATACGCAGGAATGTTTATTGGAACTTTTATCGCAAGGCAATAATCGGTTCATGGTGGGTGACATCAAGCAGTCCATCTATCGTTTTCGTCAGGCAGACCCTCAGATTTTCAATCAAAAATTTAAGCAGTATCAGATTGATCCGTCAGCTGGTCGCTTGATTTTGTTGAAAGAAAATTTCCGTAGTCAAACAGAAGTTTTAGAAGCGACAAATGCAATCTTTACTCGCTTGATGGACGAAGAAATTGGTGATTTGGTTTACGATGAGAGCCACAACTTAGTAGCCGGTTCTCCTGGTCAGACCATTGCAAACACGGCTAATCGTTGCCAATACCTTATTTACGATACGGACCAAGAGCTTGATGACGATGACACCAATACGGTAACTCAGGGCGAGGTAGACCTCGTTGTTAAGGAAATCATTGCCCTGCACCAATCAGGGGTACCATTTAGTGACATCACGCTTTTGGTGTCCTCGCGCTCACGCAACGATGGCATTTTGAGGACCTTTGACCGCCACGGTATTCCTTTGGTGGCTGATGGTGGCGATATGTCCTATCTTCAGTCGGTCGATGTGCTCGTCATGCTCGATACCTTGCGCACCATCAACAATCCGCTCCACGATTATGCTCTGGTCGCCTTGTTGAAATCACCCATGTTTTCCTTTACTGAAGATGAGCTGGCGCGAATCAGTTTGCAAGCTGACGAGACCGAGCGTCTCAGTTTTTACGAGAAACTTTGTCTGGCTCAGCAAGGTGATGGGCAACATCCTCATTTAATCTTACCGGCATGTCGTGACAAGCTCAGCCATTTCCAAAAGTACCTGACAAAATGGCGGCAGTATGCTAAGGGACATCGTCTTTATGACTTGATTTGGCTGATTTATCAAGATCGACTCTATTATGACCATGTCGGACTTTTGCCAAATGGGGAAAAACGTCAGGCTAATCTCTATGCCTTGGCGCTTCGTGCCAATCAGTTTGAAAAAACAGGGTTCAAGGGCTTACCACGCTTTATTCGAATGATTGACCGTATTTTAGCGACAGATAATGACTTAGCTAGTGTTGAGCTAGCACCGCCTAAGGATGCGGTTAACCTGATGACCATTCATAAGAGCAAAGGGTTGCAGTTTGCTTATGTGTTTATCTTGAATATGGACAAGGTCTTTGACCAACGTGATGAACGTGCTCATTTAGTCATCAGTCGTCAACATGGCGTGGGTATCAAGTATATTGCAGATGTCTCTGCTGATTTAGCAACAGAGACAGCACCTCTCAAGCAGGTGTTGGTGTCACTGGACACCATGGCTTATCAAGCCAATCAGCGTGAGTTAAGACGTGCTAGTTTATCTGAGCAGATGCGCTTGCTCTATGTTGGCATGACGCGGGCAGAAAAGAAATTGTATTTAGTTGGCAAGGGAAGTCTAGAAAAGTTAGCTGAACGATACGAGGGTCAATTGATTGATGGACGGCTGCCCGTAGCTCATCGTGAAAAACTATCATCTTTTCAAGATTGGGTGTTGGCAGTGGCTAAGGCAGATAAAGACTTACCGATAGAGGTGTCCTATGTTCGAGACGAGGATTTGACGCCCGAAAAAATTGGTCATTTATCTTCTTCTGTGGCTGACTGGTCTAGTCGACAGCAAGCTGTGCGACAGACTGATGACATCAAGCTGGCTTTGGAACGCTTAGAGGCTGTTGAGATCCTTAATCAGCGTTACCGCTCAGCGATTAACCTGCCGACCGTCCGAACACCAAGCCAAATCAAGGAGCGTTACCAGCCCATCCTTGACAGTCAAGCCCTGTCGGTGATGGAACAGGTGAGTAAGCCTGCTCGTTTTGACTTGCCGATAGTTGGGGGAGAGACAGTTGCCACAGCTCAGCTTATCGGTTCGGCTGTGCATGACCTGATGCAGCGCGTTGAGATGAAGCCATCCGTGGCTCTTGAAGACTTGAAACAGGCACTAGATGAGGTTCCTGCTAGCGCACAGGTCAAAGCCAAGATTGATTTGGAAAAATTATTTGGCTTTTTTGACACATCGCTAGGACAGCTGTTAGTGACACATGCGGCTCAGCTTATCCGTGAAGCGCCTTTTGCCCTATTGACCGTAGATGAGGACAGCAAAGAGGAATTTGTTGTACGGGGGATTATTGATGGTTTTGTTCGGTTGGAAGACAGGATTATCCTGTTTGATTATAAAACAGATAAATACAGTGACCCTAGTCAACTAGTGGCACGTTACCGCCCACAGATGAGCCTTTACGCTCAAGCCTTGCAACAAGTTTATGGCAACCAACACATTGAACAGTATCTAGTCTTACTGGGGGGCGATAAGGTTGAGGTGGTTAGTCTCTAAAGACTATCGTGATAAGATAAAGTGAAAAGGCAACCCTTTTCAGTGAGATTATAATGGACTAATTGATGAGAGAGTGGGGCATTTCATGACAGTGTCTCACTCTTTATTGATAGGTAACATCTTTGCTTGGCGCTACCTGATAGTCATGACATGAAAAAGGGGGAAGAATTTTTCTTTTGCCCCTTTTATTTTTATAGAAAAGTGGTACAATAGGTCTAACGATTTTTTGAAAGGACTGGATATGAAGAAAAGTTTTATTGATCAGCAGGGTGAGATTTCTTTTGTCAAAAATACCTTTACCCAGTATTTGATTGACAAATTAGAGATTGTCGAAGTGCAGGGACCGATTTTGAGCCGTGTCGGTGATGGGATGCAAGATAACCTATCTGGGGTGGAGAATGCGGTGACGGTCAATGTGAAATTGATTCCAGATGCTGTTTATGAGGTGGTGCATTCCTTAGCAAAATGGAAGCGACATACCTTAGCGCGTTTTGGTTTCAATGAGGGAGAAGGGCTCTTTGTCCATATGAAAGCCTTGCGACCTGACGAGGATAGTCTCGATCCGACCCACTCGGTGTATGTAGACCAGTGGGACTGGGAAAAGGTCATCCCTTCGGGACGACGCAATTTGGCCTATCTTAAAGAAACGGTGGAGCAGATTTATAAGGCTATCCGTCTGACAGAGCTAGCAGTGGAAGCTCGCTATGATATTGAGTCTATTTTACCCAAGCAAATTACCTTTGTTCACACCGAAGATTTAGTTGCTCGCTATCCAGATCTAACAAGCAAGGAGCGGGAAAATGCTATCGCAAAAGAATACGGAGCCGTCTTTCTCATCGGTATCGGAGGTGTTCTGGCTGATGGTAAACCTCATGATGGTCGGGCACCTGACTATGATGATTGGACAACGCCGTCAGCTCAAGGCTACAGAGGCTTAAACGGAGATATTCTAGTCTGGAATGATCAACTGCAGGCAGCATTCGAGTTGTCCTCTATGGGTATTCGAGTAGATGAGGCTGCTCTTCGCCATCAGTGCGAATTGACAGGTGATACCGAGCGTTTGACCTTTGACTGGCACCAATCCTTGTTAAACGGTGAATTTCCACTGTCAATTGGTGGTGGTATCGGGCAGTCACGTTTAGCAATGTTTCTCTTGCGGAAAAAGCATATTGGAGAAGTTCAGTCCAGCGTTTGGCCAGCGTCTGTTCGCCGAGAATTTGAACACATTTTGTAACCCATGCTGATAGAAGATCATATTTTTCAACACAGACAATTTCAGGTAGATAAGTTACTGGCTTATGGGTTCAAAAAAGATGGCGAGGTTTATCGCTATAAAACACCCCTTCTTGATGGTCAATTTGAAGCCCATCTGATGGTTTCTGAACAAGGTCAGGTGTCTGGTTGTTTGATTGACACAGATTTGGCTGAGGAGTACACCGCTTTTCGAACCAAGCAAGCAGGTGCTTTTGTCGGTCAAGTCAGGGAGGCTTATCAAGCATGTTTGGAACAGATTGCCCATTCTTGTTGCTCGGAACAATCGCTTGTCTCGCGACAGGGTCAGGCTTTGGAGCGGTATCTCTCAACGACATTTGGTGATGTTGCAGAGGAATTTGGACGATTTAAAGGCATCTACTCTTTTAAACACCCTGCTAATCAAAAATGGTACGGTCTTGCATTGCGCCTGCCTTTTGGAAAGTTAGACTTAGGAGATGAAGGCTATTCGCCTGAAAGGTTGGAAGAAGAGGTTGAAGTCATCAATATCAAAATCGATCCAGCAGCCAAGGCAACTCTGATTAGAAAACCCGGTATCTATCCTAGCTACCATATGAATAAACAACACTGGGTGACCATAGTGCTTGATGGCGGACTAACAGATGAGCAACTAGTTGAGCTTGTCACAGAGAGTAGGGAACTCGTCAGCCAGATGAAAGCACAATCGAATTTGGCAACAGATTACTGGATCATTCCTGCTAATCCAAAACACTACGATATTGATAACGATTTTGCAAGCAGCCGCTTTGTTTCTTGGCCACAGAAAAAAGGTATGTCAGTTGGTCATACTGTTTATATCTATCTGACAGCGCCCTATCGTTGCCTCAGATATGCTTGCCGAGTGGTTGAAGTATTTCCTGATAGGCAGGAAATGCTGTTGGAATGTTTGGCAACTTTTTCCGATCACACCTACCCGATGAGTTTCTTACAAGAGCATGGTGTCACCAACATCCGAAGTACCAGGCGAATGACAAAAGAACTGGTAAAGGCCTTGACAGGAAAGTAATGGTTGATGACACTATTGTTAATGTCGTGTTTAATGCTATAGGCAAATATTGGGCAGCCTGATGAGCATGAACAACCCCCTGCTACCGATTGGAGTAGCAGGGGGCTTTCTCATGTGTGAGGTTTTGATAAGTTCACAAAATGTACCGATATTAGAAGGTTTAGTAGTGAGCTTAGTATGATATAGAATTAGTTAAGCTTTCGGACTTATCTAGCCTATGACCATGTAAAAGGAATGCTCTTGTCGCGGTGTTTTTCAATAAAGGCATAAAAGCGATTTTTGGAAAGGTTGAGATGCTTGATTTCTAGTTCGGTCTCAAGCAGTTCAAAAATGTTCATGCAGGCTTTCGCTAATGTCAGCCCTTCAGGTTGGTTACGCAATACCATAATAATGGCAGTATAGCACTTGAGAGCAAGGTGCTCATTAACGTAGGTAGCGAATTTGGCACATTTTATTTCTTGCCTAAATGATTGAATGATGGCTTCGGCATCATCAAGTAAATGCCGCTGGTATAGAAAGCGAATCCCGTGAAAAATCACCATCATAATACTCTTTGGAGTAAGCCCAGTTGGTTTCCCTGAGCTTAGAAATGAAATAGCTTGTTGACTTCTAAAGCGTACCATCGCAGGAGAGCATTCGTCTAGAATAAATGAGTATAAGAACCATTCCAAATCACCCCATGTTTTAATAGACGATAGATAATTTTTTAGGAAATCCAATTCTTTTTGGAATTCCGTTGTACGATGATTTAATATCGAGAGATGCGCATCAATCATATCGTTAATCAGTTGCTTGAGTAAGGGATGGTCAGCGTAGCGATTTTCAACAGAATTTTTAGCAAGTTGTGCTAACTGATAAAAATCTCGCGTGTCATAAAGCTCGTTGAAATCTTCAAGAGGTGCAATCAGCTGCGTAATGCTATCGCCATGATAACACCTCAGAAAATCGTTCCAACTGGCACCGATACGGAGCAAGAGACGCCCGAATTTATCGACAGAAATACCAACTAAATCCCTTTCGAATCGGCTAAGGAATTGTGGGCTAACAATGTCACCCGAAGCTTCCTTGAGTTTATAACCCCGTTGTTGGCGCAACTTTCTAAAAGCAGCGCCATAACTTGTTATTGACTGTGACATTCAAAAAATCCTCCAACAAATAAATTTGAATAACCCTTTGCAGAAACCAGCACAGATGGTTCCTAGTAGTTATCCGCTATCTATTATAGACCATCTTAAGCATTATTGGTGAAAAATAGTACAAAATTTATAAAAATAATAGCATGACCTTTAGTTTTGGTGCTAAAAGAAACATATAGGGGAGTTTTTAGAGACTTTGTGACATAGCCGAGCTGTTGTGCAAACCGTAAGCCTATCGAGCTAATCAGTGTTTGTTGTTTTCGATATTTTAGAAAAATTTCAGAAAAAAACTGGAAACATTTTTATTGTTAAAATCCTATCAAAATGCTTGACTTTTTGAGCAAACGGTTGCATAATGAGAAGTGAACTATAAATTAAAGGAGTTTTCTTTTATGGCACAAGAGACAAGAACTAAAGGATTCAGAATGTGGAAATCTGGCAAGCGCTGGTTATTTGCGATAGGGGCTTCAACGGCTATTTTTTTAGGCACAGGAGTGCAAGCGGTTGCTCAAGGCCCTGACGAACTCAACCAGCAGACGGACCAATTGCCACAACACATCATTGCGACGGATACTGTCAGCAATCTTGTGATTGAGCCAGAGACCAATTCATCAAAACATGGTGAGGTTTTGGATGCTCATTTGGCAGAAGAAGATGATGAGGTTGATCATATTATCGGAGACGATAGCCAAATTCCCAGTGAATTTTTACGCAGTGCTAGTCCAGTGACAGCTGTCCCAAGTTCCGTTGATGTCACAACAGCAAAGCCCGTGACGATTTATTATAAGCCTAAACAAGATGAGGGGGATTACTATGCCTATGTCTGGGGTGATGGACTTGAACAAGAACAACAGGGCAAAGACGTACAAATGACAAAAGAGGGGGGACAGTATAAACTAACTGTTACTCCCAAAAAAGATGCGACTTTCTTTAACTATATCATTAAGAAAGGTACAGATTGGAATAGTAAAAAAACAGGCGATATGACTGCCACGGTCAACCCTTACACCGAGACAAGCATTTATGTTGGCGATGATTTTTACTCTCAGATTTCTAACCTACAAACAGAAGCTTTTGATAAAAAGTTTGGTTATGAGGACAAACGCGTTAGCGAAACAGCCCCAGATAAGTTTGAAACTGTCGGTAGTTTAGGCCGCCTAGGAGCGACATTATATGATGATGGGACTGCTACAATCAACCTTTGGGCACCGACAGCTAAAGAAGTAAAGCTTAATCTTTATAAGGGATTAACAGAAAAATCAGCGATTGATAGAACTGTTAATATGGTTAGAGGAGATGTCGCTAATCCAGATGACCATACTAAAAATACCGTTGGCGTTTGGACTTATACGATTGACCAACAATTGTTGAAAGAACTAAAGATTGAAACAGCGAAAAATCTGGCTTATGACTACACCCTTAGCCTACCTAACGCCCACTTTATCCAAGTGGAAGAACAGCATGTTGAGCTAAACGGGCGAAAGAAAGTATTAAAAGTCTACCGTAACTCTGCAACTGAGAAAGTTCTCAATTACCATCATAAAGATGAGAAGCAGACTGTTCTAGGTCAAAACCGTGAAGCCACTCGTGAAGAAATTGCAGCCTTTTACGCAGGCGATGTCATTAAGCGTAAAAACAATAGCAGTGAAATTGAAGTTACCGAACATACGCACCGTCAAGTCACCACTCAAGACCCATACTCGGTAGCTGTTATCCAAGGGGGGACACGGTCAGTCATTCTTGACCCAAGTAAGGTTGGTGATAAGGTAACAATCACTAAGAACAAACGTGCCAAAACTAATTCAGAAGTGAGTGTTTTGGAAGTAAATATCCGTGATTTTTCAATCGACGAGTCATCAGGTGTTAAAAAAGAAGATCGTGGAAACTATCTTGGATTTGTTCAAGAAGGGACAAAAACGCCAGATGGCACGATGACTGGTCTTGATTACCTCAAATATCGTGGTACCAATTACTTGCAAATGATGCCGCTTAACGATTTTGAGACGGTTCCAGAGTTGGATAAAGACGATCCAAGGAACACGCAAATTTCAAGATTTGAGAAAGACGGTGTTCACGAAAATCAGCAAAACTGGGGCTATGATCCAAAGAACTATAACGTGCCAGAAGGTTCTTACGCCACTGATCCAAAAGACCCTGAAAATCGCATCAAAGAACTCAAGCAGATGATGCAAAAACTCCACGATGCCGGTCTTAACGTCATATTGGACGTGGTTTACAATCACCTCTACCATGGGCAAAAAAATGTCTTTGAACAAACTGTTCCTGGCTATTTCTACGCCATCAACCAGCCTGCCAACGTGATGAACAACGATATTTTTGTAGGCAATGCGGTGCGTTCTAACTCTGAGATGATGAGACGTTACATTGTCAATTCAACAGCTTTCTGGGCAGCTGAGTATGGCATGGATGGCTTCCGATTTGATGCCATGAGTGACCTTGATGTCAAGACCCTGAACGATGTCCGTGACGCTTTGAATAAGGTTGGTGAGAATATTGTCACTTACGGAGAAGGTTGGGACAGTATGGGTAAATACTTGCCTGAGGGTCAGGCAGGTAGTGATGCCCATGGTAAGAAAATCCCGACATACGGCTTCTTTGATGCAACCAGCCGAAACGCCATTGTTGGGCATGCTCACGATAGTCATCTGGATGCGCCCGGATTTGTGAACCAGGCGGTAGATGACGGAGAGAGAAAAAGGGTCAATAATCCAAATATAGACCAAACGACCAGTCTGGCGAATAGCCTACTGGGTGGAGACCGTGGAAAATATGCCAATGCCTCTCAGCAACTTAATTATGTTGAGTGCCATGACGGGATGACTTTGAGTGACATTTTGAAACGTTATAACGTTATTGACACGCGTGACCCACAGCGCCATTTAAATCGTGTAGAGTTAGCGACAGCTATGAGTGCTTTGGCACAAGGGATTCATTTTTCACAACACGGTCAAGAGTTCTTACGAACAAAAATGAACTCCGTAAACACTTATAACTCTGGTGATGAGTACAACAAGATTGACTGGACTTTAGTGACAAAACACTCAGATGCAGTAAACTTTTCTAAGGCTATTACCCAGCTACGTTTAGCAGAGCCATTGTTCCAGTTATCTGAATATAAGGATATTGACGAAAAAATGGTTGTCACTAATGCCCAAGATCAGTCAGGTGTTATCACTTATGAGCTTCGTCCTGATGGTAAAGGTGAGACTGTTAATGGCAAGTACCTTGTTATTTTTAATAATAATAAGGGTGATGGCGAGTCTTCACTAACTCTCGGTGGTGATGAATGGTACTATGGCGGTAAACAGGATATGGAGAATCACAAGAACCTTGAAGGCAACCGCGGTGTCATCAATTCAACCAACGATTTCAGTAAAGCCTTTATCGTTGCGACAAATGCTAAAAATCTTTATGAAAAAATCGGTCAAACGGTTGGTGAGAAAAAATTGACGGTAGATCCGCTGTCTGCAACGGTACTCTTTATCCCAGCGCCTGCCAAAGCTGTGGAGTTGAAAGATGCTGAGCGCGTGATTACTTATGTTAATCGAAAAGGTGAAACTGTAGCGTCTGAAAAGAGGCAGGCAGTAACTTATTTGACCGTTGAGGAAACAGCACCGGAGTTGAAATTTGGCTTTGAAAAATCTCAGATTCCAGTGACCACAACTGATTTGGGACATAAGGAAAACATTGTCAACAAGGTTTCCCAAGAAACGCCAACTGTCAAACGTATCTATGTAGCAACAGATGCTTCAGGACGTGCCATTAAGGCAAATACTGAATTAAATCAGGTTCAAATCGGTGACGATGGCAATCCAGTTGATACCGACCAAATCAAATGGAAACTGATGACACCTGTTGCTTTTGTGGAACAAGCACCAAAAGGCTTTAAAGACCAGACTACCTACACAACTGATAAACAAAAATGGCTCTCTCAAGCGTGGGATAACGTAGCGGAAGTTCATCATCCGAAGGTAGAAAATCACCATGTTCAATCTGTTAGTCCAACTGAAGCAGGTGATAAAGAAAAAGTGAATATTGGGTCTGTTCAACTTGGTCAAGCGACGGCAACGGTCACAGTGACCTATGCTAAGGAAAGCGTAGCTAGAATTATTTCTGAAAATGACCCTGAGAAAAAATTGCCTCTAAATGAAGCTGCAGCTAATAGTGAGTATATGGTAAAAGGCTTAGAGGGTGATGCGATTGCATTTGCAGTGACTGATGATGTCTTGAAGCGAGAAGGTTACACTTATACAGTTAATGGCAAAGCTAATTTGACAGAGGCGTTGGCTGATCCGGCGGGTGTCTTTGGTGAAGAGGAGAAAGTCTTTAGAGTCGTTTATGAGGAAAAACCTATCCCAGCCTTGATTATTCAAGATATCGCAACGACGACCATTCCAGCACTGAGAATTGAGGATACCGCGACGACGACAATTCCGGCGTTGATAATTGAGGATACCGCGACGACGACGATTCCCGCGTTGAAGATTGAAGATGTCGCGACGACGACCATTCCTGCGTTGAGAATTGAGGACACGGCCACGACGACGATCCCAGCGATGAAAATTGAGGACACGGCCACGACGACGATTCCCGCGTTGATGATTGAGGATACGGCAACAACCACAATCCCAGCGATGAAGATTGAGAATACAGCTAAGACCACAATCCCAGCCTTGATTATTCAAGATACCGCAACGACGACAATTCCCGCGTTGATGATTGAGGATATTGCAAAAGCCACAATTCCAGCGATGAAGATTGAGGATATAGCAACAACCACAATTCCAGCGATGAAGATTGGGGATACAGCAAAAACCACAATCCCAGCAATGAAAATTGAGGATACGGCAACAACCACAATCCCAGCAATGAGAATCGAGGACACGGCCACGACGACGATCCCAGCGATGAAAATTGAGGACACGGCCACGACGACGATTCCCGCGTTGAAGATTGAAGATACGGCAACAACCACAATCCCAGCCATGAAGATTGAGGATACGGCAACAACCACAATCCTAGCGTTGAAGATTGAAGATACGGCAACAACCACAATCCCAGCGATGAAAATTGAGGATACAGCTAAGACCACAATCCCAGCAATGAAGATTGAGGATACGGCCACGACGACGATTCCAGCACTGAGAATTGAGAATACCGCGACGACGACGATTCCCGAGTTGATGATTGAGGATACGGCCACAACGACCATCCCAGCCATGAAGATTGAGGATACGGCCACGACGACCATCCCAGCCATGAAGATTGGGGATACGGCAACAACCACAATCCCAGCGATGAAAATTGAGGATACAGCTAAGACCACAGTCCCAGCAATGAGAATCAAGGACACGGCCACGACGACCATTCCAGCATTGAGAATTGAGGATATTGATAAAGATGGGCAAAAACTTCTAGCAGAGCCATTTGAACGTCGACTTGTCGATACACGAACAGGTGTTACCGTTATCCTTGACAGACGTGAATCTTCTGATATTGTTTTCCTACGTGTTGTTCCCAAGATTCTATCTCCTCAGGAAACACCAGAGAGTCTAGTAGAAAAGGATTATGATTTGTACGATATCGATCTTGTGAATAGAGAGGGTAAAGTTGTCAAAATGGCCTATTCTGCTAGAGTTCTCTTGCCGGTAGATCCTGATAAAATGGTTAAACAAGTTCTTTATCTACCGGAAAAATCTTCTGTAAGAGCCCTTGATTTTACACTTGTTGAGTTAGGTCGATTTGTGGAGATTATAGCGAAAAGCTTTAGTCAATATGCTGTCATTTATCATTCTCAAATAGTATTAACTAATCAAGAAGATGATGAAGCTCGTAGCATCCAAGAACGAACAGAACAGATTATTGTGCCAGCTTTAGATCGTCCAACAGCAATAACTGTTGCCGATAGCACTGGTGTAGCATCGACGTTGCCAAGCACGGGAGACAATGACTCTGCAATTTCTCAGCTAATTGCTGGTGTTGCTTTAACAACACTTGGCTTGGTTGGAGTTTCTCGTCAAAAGCGAGAGAAGTAAAGAATTGCTAAAGAGATGACTTTAGCTGAGTATGAGAGGAGACGAAATACCGTCTTCTCTTTTGCTATACTCAAAGTTTTGAGGAGTCTGGGGTTAATTTAGCTATTATAATCACAGTCTTTGGCTGATATAATATCTGTTAACGTGTTATCAACGTATCAGCTGCATAAGATATTTTTTAATGAGCTAGCTAGAGCGTTTTAATCAGAGGTTTTGTGAGTTTGTTTCGGAGTTTCTAATCGATTTACCAGTGGTCTTATGCGGTTTTTGAGGTATCGTCTAATCAATTATTATTGTTATTTTGCTTTTCTGGTCAGATTGTGATACACTGATGGTAGAATTTATTCGTTAAACAAGAAAGGTAAATGATGATTATTTCAGCAGTTTCTCAAGGGCTTTTATGGGCTGTCTTAGGGTTGGGTATTTTTATGACCTACCGTATTTTGAACTTTCCTGATATGACGACGGAGGGCTCCTTTCCGCTGGGAGGTGCAGTTGCTGTAACGCTCTTGGTGCAAGGTGTTCACCCATTATTAGCCACGTTTGTGGCAGTGCTAGCGGGCTGCTTAGCTGGTCTGGTGACGGGGTTGCTCTATACCAAAGGCAAAATCCCCACCATCTTGGCTGGGATTTTAACCATGACAGCTATTCATTCCGTGATGCTCTTTATCATGGGTAGGGCTAATCTGGGTTTGTTAGACGTGGACACGCTTCAGTCAGCTCTGCCATTTTCCCAAAGCATCAACCTCCTCATCATGGGGCTTATCGTCGTGAGCTTGGTTATTGCTGCTCTCATCTTTTTCCTCCATACTCAGCTGGGCCAAGCCTATGTGGCGACGGGAGATAATAAAGAGATGGCGCGGAGTTTTGGGATAAACACTGACCGTATGGAAGTACTAGGCTTGGTGCTATCAAATGGCGTGATTGCGTTGGCTGGAGCGCTAATTAGTCAACAGGATGGCTATGCTGACGTGGGTAAGGGAACTGGTGTTATTGTTATTGGGCTAGCTTCCATTATTATCGGTGAAGTGCTCTTGGCTGGTCATCTGACCCTGCTTGAGCGACTTTTAACGATTGTTGTAGGGTCAATCTTTTATCAGTTGTTGATTGCCCTAATTATTACCCTTGGCTTTAATACCAGTTACCTGAAATTCTTCTCGGCGCTGGTTCTGGCTATCAGCCTGATGATACCTGAATGGCGCAATCTGGTGCTGAAAGGAGGACGTGTCAAATGACAACAATTGTATCCCTGAAACAAGCCACCGTGGCTGTGGATAATGGACTTGACCAGAAAAAAATTATTCTCAATCAGGTCGATTTGGATATTGACGAGCAGGATTTTATCACCATTTTGGGAGGCAATGGCGCTGGAAAGTCGACCTTGTTTAACGTGTTGTCTGGGACCTTGCCCTTGACCAGCGGTCAGATGTTGGTCAGAGGAGAAGACGTGACGCGACTTCCTGCTCATGAGCGGGCGCGTTACTTGTCTCGGGTCTTTCAAGATCCAAAGCTAGGGACTGCCCCTCGGATGACAGTTGCTGAGAATTTGCTGATTGCCCTAAATCGTGGTGAGAAAAGACAGCTTGTCCCGAGGCAACTTGACCAGCAACGCGAAAATTTCCAATCGCTACTCGCTCAGGTTGGCAATGGCTTGGAGAACCATCTGGACACGGCAACAGGGCTCCTATCAGGTGGTCAACGACAGGCACTCAGCCTTTTGATGGCGACCCTCAAAAGACCCGACCTCTTGCTCTTGGATGAACATACGGCAGCCCTTGATCCAAAAACTAGTCAGTCCTTGATGAGATTGACGCAACGCTTTATCGATGAGGGCAACTTGACCGCACTCATGATTACCCATCAGATGGCTGATGCCTTGACCTACGGTAATCGTCTTTTGGTCATGAAGGATGGGAAAATTATCAAAGACTTGAGTGCAGAAGAAAAGAACCTTATGACAATGGCAGATTATTATCAGTTGTTTGATTAGAACAGACTTGATGATGGCAATTAACTAAAAAATGACTGAAACTATTGACAGTTACCATTATATTTGATAGAATAAATGTGTTAGATATGTGAAAACATTTATTCGATGGGGCCTTAGCTCAGCTGGGAGAGCGTTTGGCTGGCAGCCAAAAGGTCAGGGGTTCGATCCCCCTAGGTTCCATGATAGACTGGGGTTACCCAGTTTTTTTATGGTTTCATTAGGTTGCTTGGCTCATAAAAACGCCTAACATCAGGTTATTACAACCAATGATGTTAGGCGTTTTTGCTAGTTTTTATCAACCTTACGTTTCATGTCTTCGTATTCTTCTGGTCGTTCGAGAATGAGAATATCCTCATAACTGGCTAGTTGAATATCTTGACCGTAACGGTTTTTAAGAGCAGTGACGACAAGACGATAGGCCAGGTTGGTGTTGCGAGAGAGGATGGGACCGTGGAAGTAGGAGCCGTAGACATTCTTGTACTGAACACCTTCCCCATCATGTTCATCATTGTTTCCGATACCGTAGAGGACCTTGCCCAGTGGTTTTTGATCATCGGCTAAAAAGGTTCGCCCCTGATGATTTTCAAAGCCATAGTAAATCTCATCAAAATCTTCGTTATAAATCTTAATATCGCCGATGTAGCGGTTGTCGGTCTGGTTGAGGGTGTAGTGCCCCATGACCCCAACGCCGTCAATCTTGACACCATTAGCTTGGATATAGTATTGCCCTAGAAGCTGGAAACCACCGCAGATAGCCACGACCACCTTGTTTTCTTGGATAAAGGCGTCAAGCGCTTCTTTTTTCAGGGGTAAATCCTTAGACACGATGGACTGTTCGTAGTCTTGACCACCACCAAAGAGGGCGATGTCATAGTGGTTCTTGTCAAAAGAATCTCCCAGCGACACGATGTCCGCCGTCACCTTAGCCCCCAGCTTTTCACCGATGTATTTGAGCATGAGGATATTGCCATAGTCCCCGTAGGTATTCATCAGATCCCCGTAGAGATGGGCGATGTTGATCTCGTAGGTGTAGTCACGAGTGTCGGGAGAGCTTGTTGAGGTGTAAACCATTAGTCTTTCTCCTTTCTGACCGCTTGTTTTTGGGCTAATAGTTCGCGCAGCTCCAGCATGGCGGTATAGGTCGCAAGAATATAGGCGTGCTGACTATCCTGCCTTTCAATGGCGCTGAGCAGGTCTTCCAGCGTTTTTCTAGCGGTGATTTTTTCGGCTGGGTAGCCAGTCACCCGCAAACGTCTAGCGATTTCTGGGTACCGAACGCCACCAGCATTGATTTCAGTGATAGCCATCTGGTTAATCTGTTCAAAATCCGCATCCCAGATCCAGCTGGTATCAATCCCGTCGGCGTAGTTGGCATTGAGCAGGACAGACAAGCTAAATGCATAAGGAGCCAGCTTAATCATCTCCAGCGCCTGACTAGCCCCAACAGGGTTTTTAATCAAAACAAGGGTACAGTCTTTATCACCTATTTTAAAGGTTTCTTGGCGACCGAAAACAGCTCGTGATTTATCAAAGCCAGTCTTGATAACCTCAGGGGATATGCCCAGATGCTCTGCTATGGCGACGGCCGCTAGGGCGTTGTAGATGTTGTAGAGCCCGCCGACATTGATGGTGTAGTTTTGCCCATCGATGACAAAGCTAGAGGAGACATGAGTCAGATTGGTTAGCTCGGTCAGGGTATAATCCAGTGCTGGTCGCTCAAAATCGCAGTTAGGACAGGTATAGTCGCCCAAGTTAGCGTAGGTGTTGAGACGATAGTTGATGATGCTGTCACAGTGCGGACAGAGAATGCCTTCCGTGTTAAAATGTGCCCGCTTTGGCTCTGTTTTTGTCGTGTCAAAACCATAGTATTTGATAGAATTGTTGATAGGATGAGAGTTGAAGAGCGGACTATCACCATTAGCCAGAACTGTTACTTGAGGAGCTTTAGCGATGCCATCCAAAATCATCTGATAAGTGGTGTAAATCTCGCCATACCGATCCATCTGATCACGAAAGATATTGGTCATGACAATCAGGCTTGGGGTGATGTGGTCGGTGATTTTTGATAAACTTGCTTCGTCAATTTCCAGTACCGCAATTTTTCGACCAGAAGCATTCGGTCTAGCCGTTAAAAAAGTTGACGTGATGCCGGTAATCATATTGGCACCGCTTGGATTGGTCACCACTTGTCCAAATGCTTCCCTAAGGATACCAACCGTCAGGGCAGTGGTCAGGGTTTTGCCGTTGGTGCCTGTAATGACGATAATCTCATAGTCTTTGGCGAGATGTTTAAGAATGGTTGGGTCTAATTGTAGAGCAATTTTACCAGGCAGGGTAGAGCCACGACCTAGCTTACTCAGCATAAAGTGAGCTGCTTGTCCAGCAGTCTTTGCAAATACAGTTTTCATGTTCATGTGTTTTATTGTACCATAAAGCACCAGAGCTGTCATGCGGAGAAGATAGGATTAAACTGCTAATTAGTTCTAAATGCTTGCCAAGTTCTTTTTTTTCTGTTATGCTTAAATAGTCTTCAGGGCAGGGTGTAATTCCCGACCGGCGGTGACTGGTGAGTAGACTGCCTTCTAAACCGTATTTTGACCTTTCTGGTTGTGCGATTGGTGTACACAGAGGTGTTAAACGTTTAGGGAACAGTCAATCATCAGAAGTCCGTGAGCGCAAGCTGATGTGGTGTGATTCCACAACCGACAGTATAGTCTGGATGGGAGAAGACAAGGAGTTTTGTTTGAAGCAGGGCTGTATAAGCTTTATCTTTTTGGTGGGTCTATGTCAATTTTTTTGATATTTGATACATCAATTAGGAGAGCAGATGTTGTTCTGTATCGACACCGACCTCTTTGTGACTTCTTTCAATTGTCAAAAATTGGAGGAATTTTTTATATGTTAAACACACGACGTCTGACGTTCATTGCGATTTTAGGGGCACTGTCTTTTGTACTCATGTTTTTCAGCTTTCCGATTATCCCAGGGGCGGATTTTTTGAAAGTTGAACTGAGCGTGTTACCGGTCTTGCTAGGCTTATTTCTAATGGATGTGAAAGCGGCTTACCAGATACTGATTCTGCGCACCGTGCTAAAGCTCTTACTCAATAATCATGGTGTTAATGATGTTATCGGTCTACCGATGAACATCGTCGCTCTTGGGCTATTTGTGACTTGCTTTGCCGTCTTCACCCATCGTCGTCAGTCGACCAAATCCCTGCTATTAGCAGGGGGTATTGGGACGCTTAGTCTGACAGTTGCTATGCTCTTTTTAAACTATGTGTACGCCATACCTCTTTATGCAACCTTTGCAAATTTTGATATCGCCAAGCATATCGGAACAAGCACTTATTTAGTTGGAATGGTCTTGCCCTTTAATCTGGTTCAAGGTGCCTTGTTCACCTTAGCGACGGTCATCATATTACTGCCCCACAAACGCTTATTTAGAAGGATAATGGATGATGCTCAATAAAACGACGTATTATGCGAAAGCCTCGTTTGCCCTGTTAATTGTGGTATTTCTGGGCTATGTGGTTAAATTCTACCCCAATCAGCTGGTTGAGGCGGATAGTGCGATACAAGGTGCTGTGCGTGGCAATCTGCCTCAGATTTTAACCAACTTTTTCTCTCATGTGACCGTTCTTGGTAATACCCTAACTCAGGTTATTTTGGTTAGCGTGCTGACAGCCATACTTTATTTTTGGAAAAACTGGCGCGCTGAGGCGATTTGGGTCTTAACTAGTGGTCTATCGGCAGGCATTTTAATTCCGATATTGAAACTTATCTATGCACGTCCACGTCCTAGCTTGTCGCATTTGGTAGAGGCAAGTGGCTATTCCTTTCCGAGTGGTCATGCAACAGGGGCAATGCTGATCTTTGGCAGTCTGCTTGTTATCATCTCGCAACGTATGCCCAAGGGATGGTTCAAGATGTTGGTGCAAACAGGTCTGATGTTCTTGATTGTTCTTGTTGGTCTATCAAGAATTTACCTAGGTGTGCACTACCCTAGTGATGTGCTAGCTGGTTTTGTGCTTGGCTTTGGAATGCTTCATCTGCTCTATCCGACCTATATGACATGGCGCTTCAAGTGGCGTTTTACCGGTCAATCACGCTAAGCCGATAGCCTAAACGATTGAAAAGATAGAGACTGATATTTTAATCACTGTGTTAAACGAAGAGATTTGGACAGACTTATCCAAATCTCTTTTCTTTTTATTCTTTTTCAAGATAATGGTATAATAAAAGAAAACGATATTAGGAGGTGTCGCATGAAAAAATATGTATGGGCAATCGGACTTGCTCTTATCGTAGGTATCTTGTGGTGGTTTAGTTTACCAAAGGCTACTGACATAGCTTTGCGCTTGGAGCGAGATCGTGCGGAACAGTTTTATCCCGTAGCCTATGCCGATTGGGTAGAGCTAAATGGTCATCAGTTTTATCTAATTAGCCCGTTTGGAGAGCATTCACCCACAAATGACCTACAGGTGACACTGAGTGCAATCTCTACACAAGAGGAGCTGCCGTCGAACCAGATTAAGGTAATTCGTGGGGACTATCAGGAGACCGAGCTGGCTGGCATCCGCTACCTCGTTTTTCATGAGAGTGTTTATGACATCGGAGGTTCAACCCCGCGTCTTATCAGCAGTCACCCTATTAGCAAACAGCACCATATTGAAAAAAATCAGGGTCTTTTTACCCTGACTGATTTATTCAAGGGCTATCAGACTTATGTGACTGACGCTGTAGCTAAAGAACTAGAAAACCATCCCAGAAAAGACGAGTTATTAACCAAGCAGTTTGACTGGTCTCCTCTGGAAAAGTATGAGAAAAACGGGGTTCAAACAGATGGCTATACCATAAAAAACGGCTATATGGTGTTTGATATCGGTGTTAGCCTTCCCTTGTCGACATTTCACGATGTCATTGACCCATCTTATCTCAAGGGGAATGACTTACTTGATTATCAGACCTTACAAAACAGGCAATAAATGATAAGAAAAGGCAGACTAGCCTGATTGTAAAGCCATCAAGGCAGTCTGTCTTTTTTAAGCCTTATACAATTTTTGGTCTTTGAGGATAAGCTCGCTAACTGAGGCAAATTTTTTCAGTTGCTTCAGTTCTTCCTGGTGGCTAATCAAGGTGATGACGAGACCTTCCTTACCCATGCGACCGGTACGCCCAGCACGGTGAGTATAGGCCTCCTTATCCCGAGGCACCTCGTAGTTGATGACCAGCTCAAGCCCTTCGATATCAATTCCTCTGGCAACCAAGTCAGTCGCCAACAGGAGAGCGATGTCATGCTGTTTAAACTTGTCTAAGATGACCTTTCTGAACTTGACATTAACATCACTGGCAAGGGAAACGGCTGAGCTACCAAGATAGGTTAGTCGCTCCTCGCAAGCCCCTAAATCGGATAAGCTGTTAAAGAACACCAAACCACGGCAGTCTGGAATATTAGCAAATTTGCGTAAAATATCAAGCCGATCGCGCTTATCAAGCATCATGTAGTGGTGGCTGATGGTGTCCAGCTGCTGATGAGATAAATCAATAATCACGGTGCCTTTTGCCAATGCCGTTTTTTCGATAGCTTGCGTGGCAGAGACATAAATCATCTGATGGTCACGAGGGGCATAGGTGATGATTTTTTTGACAAACTGATACTGGCTGTCTTGCAAGAGGTCATCAAACTCATCTAGGATAATGGTGTTGATTGACATCATTTTTATCTTTTTCAGCTTAATCAACTCAAAGATTCGACCTGCCGTACCGATGAGAATCTCCGGTCCTTTTTTTAATCGCTCAATTTGTCGTTTTTGGCTGGAACCAGATAAAAATAGCTGAGCGGTCAATCCTAATGGTTCTGCCCAGGTTTTGGTGACTTCAAAAATCTGCCCAGCTAGTTCAGAGTTGGGGGCCAAAATCAGCAACTGCTGACTTTTTTTAGGGCTTAGTCTCAGTAAACTTGGCAAGAGATAGGCTAGGGTCTTGCCTGTTCCTGTCGGACTCACGGCTAGTAAATGTTGACCGTCTTTAATGGGGGTAAAGACAGCTTCTTGGATGGGAGTCAGTTGGTGAAACTGAAGTTCAGTCAACTGGTCTTGCCAAACCTTTGGGAAATTCGATAACATGATGCTCTACTTTCTTTTGTCAGTTGCCCTCATTATACCATAAAAAACCTAGCTAGGGGCTAGCGACTTTTTTTAAAATAAGGTAAAATAGGATGAGACGACTAGAAGAACGAAGGAGACAAGATGCGACAAAAACCTATTATTATCGGTGTGACAGGTGGATCTGGTGGTGGAAAAACAAGCGTTTCTCGTGCGATTTTAGCTAATTTTCCGGATGCCAAAATCGCTATGATTGAACATGATTCCTACTATAAAGACCAAGCCCACTTAACCTTTGAAGAGCGGGTGAAAACCAACTATGACCACCCCTTAGCCTTTGATACGGACTTGATGATTGAGCACTTAAAAGAGTTAATCGCTGGTCGTCCGGTCGACATCCCGATTTACGACTACACCATGCACACAAGGAGCGATAAATCCTATCGTCAAGAGCCACAAGATGTTTTTATTGTTGAAGGGATCTTGGTGTTAGAAGACAAGCGACTGCGCGATGTCATGGACATTAAACTGTTTGTGGACACAGATGACGACATTCGGATTATCCGTCGGATTAAGCGCGATATGGAGGAGCGTGGGCGCAGCCTTGACAGTATCATCGAGCAGTACACGACAGTGGTTAAGCCCATGTATCATCAGTTTATCGAGCCGACCAAGCGCTACGCCGACATCGTCATCCCAGAAGGCGTGAGCAACCTGGTGGCAATCGACTTGATTAACACAAAAATCGCAACGATTTTAGCAGAGTAAAAAGAGAGAAGTTATGATAACTTCTCTCTTTCGTTCATTACAACAAACCAGTGCCGTGGACTTGATTGGTGCCTGTCTGTGCGAGCAAATCAGCATAGTTGGTCTTGTTGACACCGCCACCGAGGAGAATCTCGATGCGACCGTCAGCGTGGCTAATTAGGGTCTTGATATGGTCGATGTTGTCAAAAATGTTATGACGTTTTTCTGAACCATGAAGGAGAAGGCGCTTGAAACCGAGCTCAATCAGCTGGTCGAGGGCTGTTGTCTGCTCTGCTATTGGTACCAAATCAAAAGCCATATGAAAGACCATGTCTACCCCTTGGCAAGCGGGCAAGAGTTGCTCGATAGCCTCTATGTCGATGCGGTTATCCGGCGTCAGACAGCCAAAGACTAGAGCGTCGCTTTCCAGCTCAACCGCGCGGAGGATGTCCTCCTCCATGATACGGAGCTCGATGTCGTTATAGACAAAGTCACCGCCGCGAGGGCGAATCATGGTTGCGACACTGATCTGGTTGTCGTGGAGGAAACGAGCAGCTTCCTTGATGACACCGTAGCTGGGAGTTGTTCCCCCAACAGCTAGGTTATCACAGAGCTCAACACGGGTGATGTCCGTCCCAACCAGGCGGTGGAGGTCAGTTAGGTTTTCGGCGCAAAATTCTTTTGTAATCATCTTAGTCTCCTTATTTTTGTTAATAATTCATTATAACATAAGGCGTTAACGGTTGCAATTTTCGGCTATTTTTTGTAGAATGAAGACAGAAAACAGGAAAGTGAGATAACGATGAGAACGATTAACACCCCCCATGCACCAGCAGCTATCGGTCCTTATGCCCAGGCTAAGGTTGTCGGCAACCTGCTCTTTACCAGCGGTCAGCTTCCCTTGTCAGCAGAGACAGGAGAGGTTGTCGGCACAACCATCGAAGAGCAGACCCAGCAGGTTCTAAAGAACCTGGAAGCCATTTTGACTGAGGCGGGGACAAGCTTTAACAAGGTTGTTAAGACCACTTGTTTCTTGGCAGATATGGCTGATTTTTCGGTGTTTAACAGTGTTTATGAGACGGCTTTTGCAGCAGAAGTACCAGCTCGCTCTGCCGTTGAGGTCGCTCGTTTACCGCGTGATGTCAAGATTGAGATTGAAGTGATTGCAGAGATTGGGTAAACTCTAAAAGGCTAAGAGCAGAGGAGGGGATGATGAGATTATTAGAAGAACGTATTTTAGCGGATGGTCGTGTTTTAGGCGAAAACATTTTAAAAGTTGATCGTTTTTTAACCCACCAAGTGGACTACCAGCTGATGAAGGCCATCGGTCAGGTCTTTGCGACTGCCTATGCTGAGTGTGGGATTACAAAGGTGGTGACCATCGAAGCCTCAGGTATTTGCCCTGCCCTCTACACTGCTGAGGCGCTTGGAGTTCCCATGATTTTTGCTAAAAAGCATAAGAACATCACCATGACTGAGGGCATCTTAACGGCTGACGTTTATTCCTTCACCAAGCAGGTGACCAGCACTGTCTCGATTGCAGGTCGACTCCTATCCGCCGAGGACAAGGTCTTGATTATCGATGATTTTTTGGCAAATGGCCAAGCTGCCAAGGGGCTTATCGACATTATCAGTCAGGCTCAAGCCAGCATAGCTGGTGTCGGCATCGTTATCGAGAAATCCTTTCAAACAGGCCGCCAAGTGCTGGAAGATTTAGGTGTTCAAGTGACGTCTCTGGCTCGGATTGAGCGGTTTGAGGACGGTCAGGTGGTCTTTGGACCAGCAGATGCTTAGAAGTTGAGACTGGGACAAAAATCGGTAACCCGAAGGGGGCGATGAGTCGTTAGCCCACCTCCGCACAGTTGAGTAGGGCTGTAAAAGCTGATCAGATTATCGAATTATAGTCCGCTCAACCACTGTGCCTTGCTTGAAAATTAAAAATCACTTGAGAAGTTAGGACTTTTGTCCCAACCTCTTTTTGGTGTAGAGGAGAACTTTTACCTCAGGCTCTTGTGACGAGTTAAGAGCAGTGAGGCTTGAACAACGTGAAAGCCAGCGTCTTTAGGCACTGGCTGGTCTCGTGGGCCTATAGCCCTTGTTCAAACCACCCGTTTGACGGGTGGTCGTGATTGGTAACGACGCTAGATGCCGTTGTGGAGTGCTTCAAGGGACCTGACCTTGAAGGTGGGAAATCGTGAGTCGCAAGGCAACTCCACTCCCCAATACGCTGGTGTCATCAGCAGAACAGCTCTGAATGAATCAAATGCGGGAAATAATGTTTCCAAAATTTCCAAATGAAACGTGCGTGATGATAGGGTGGTCATCTACCACATGGATGTACACCGCACGCTGGATATTACTGGATGCTTTTGAACGTCTCTCAAAATTTTCCTTGTCAGCTGTTTGCCCCACTCCATGCGTTGAGTGATAGGTCATCCGACATGTTGTATACTGGTCACTGTATCCTATCACTTGAACCTATCTTTGTGTGGCAGACTGTCCAAACATGCGACAAACTTATTTTTTCCATAAAAAAACTAAACTGTTCAAAACAGACATCACTGTTCTTCATGCGTTTGTCCTGATTTTCAGTTTTTTTTGTGGACAGTTCTTATAAATTGTGATACAGTAGATTTGAATACTATAAATAAAAATAGTCTTTGCACCTGATTGCCCCATCTTATGCTGAGATGAGCATCATAAAAGACGCTTTTATTAGATAAGGAGAAAGGGTCTATGACAAAATTTAGACGTTCACTGTTTGGGTACAAGGTTCGAGATGTTGACAAAGCAGTGAAGTTTTTAAAGGCAGAGTTGCGACAGCTAAAGCAACAAAACGATGAGTACCTCCGTCAAATAAAGCATCTTACTGATGAGTTGAGAAAAGCCAAGGCCGAAGAAGAACTAATCAGAGATGCCATTATCGATGCGAAACATTTATCTAAACGCTTGGTACGTGAGGCAAAAGAACAAGCGACCGAGATGTTGTTTGAAGCTGAGCGTGACATCAATAAACAGTTCGTCCAGTTTGAGGAAAACATGTCGGTTCTAAAACACATGCATGCCAACATCGTCTCTCAAAAACAAGCCCTTAAACAAGAACTCGAAACCACCATCGATCGTTACAAGGAGATGGTAGGAACAGTCGATCAGGGGGCTGAGCGGTTTGATCGTCTCCAGCAAAACATGACGACAGGGCTTGAGCAGGTGGCTGAAAAGACGACCAGCTCTAAACAGGTCATCTTTTTACCTAAAGCGATTCAGAAAAAAGAAGAGGTCAAGGTCGGTCTTGATGTGTCTAAACTGAGCGCGACTAGTCCAGATTATGCTCAGTATATTGCGCCGGAACAACCACCTAAAGCAAAAGCACCTCTAACTGATTATTCTGGTCATGCTGGCACTGGCGACAGGCTGGTGGCAGCCCAGAGTAGTCCGTCAGGTTTTGTCTCAAGTGACGAGATTCCTGTCTTTTCTTTTAAGTGAGAAAGGAGCAGTATGGATAAACTAAACCAGTCCTTTCAGGAAGTTCTTCACCAACGAGGGTTTCAGATGAAGGTGACCTCTGCTGAACAACAGCTCACCTACAAAAGCAGGCTAGCGCTTGATGATGGTGTTCTAGTTGATTTTGCAGTGCAGGTGCCGGTTTCTGACACCAGAGAGGTGATCCAGTTGGTCTTTGACAACCTCTTGACCTGTCCTGATCAGGCTCAGAGGAGTGTGTTTTTGGACATGCTTAACCACATCAATGTGACCTTTGGGATATACTTTTACTTTGCTTTGCGAGAGGATGGGACGGTCTTTGCGCGATACATGCTACCAGTTGACCCTGATCGGACAGAGGTCATTATGGAACTAGCTCAGACCGGTAGTCATCTCATCAAACAAGTCAGGGAGTTACTGATTGAGACCCTTATCCAATGATTGGGGCAGTCAGTCGTCCATGACCGCTGGTTGACTGTTTTAGCGACAACTTCTTGTTCTCTAGCTGTCGTGCTGAGAGGCAGGGGGCGTGGCTTTTAACAGTAATACTGACTTATTTTGTATTATATAGATATATAGAAAGAAAACACAAAGAAAACACTATGTTTAAACGCTTTAAACGTGACACGAAACAGATTTTTTCGATTCGTAAGTTCAAGGCTTACGGGGCGTCGTCAGCCTTGCTAGTGACCCTGTTCTTTGCGACGGGGGCTCAGGCTGAGGAGGTAGCTAATCAGTCCTCACCATCAGACAGTGATGGGGCGTCTGCGACAGAAACCTCTAGCTCATCAGGCACGGCCGAAACCGACAGCCTGATCATCTCAGAAACACCTGAAACGCCTGAGGCAAGCTCAGCCTCTGCTGAAGCAGAGGTAGATCCAGCGGCGTCAACAGTTGCTGAGGCAACCACAACAGCGACTGAAGCGACCACGGCACCATCAGCGGCGCCTGCAGTGTCTGAAGGAGCGGTCGCTAAAACAGCTACTGAGACAACAGAGCAGGAAAAACCTGCAGCTGAGACCCCAGTCAAACGCTCTGCCATCATCAGCTATACGGTCCAGTACGTCAGCAAGGCGATTGGCAAGGTCGTCCACAGTGTGGTCAAGACCAAGGTCGTTGAAACGACCGAGGCTGTTGCAACAGCAACCGTCAACGAAAACGGCGCTGAGTTGGTCAATGACAGTCAACTGGAAAACTACTACGTCCCAGATGGTCTACCGACAGCACGGACGGCTGAGATCACCGAGGGGGCTGCCAATGTCATCACCTATGAGGTGGAGGGCTTTGGTGATGCCACGGCGCGTGAGGTAGCCATCAGCTACCGAGTGGACTATGTCGATGCGACGACCAAGGAAGTCCTCTACAGCGAAAACAAGACCCATACCGTCCTCGCCGAGAGCGATCAGGCTGAGGCTGTCATCACTGAGGAAGCAACTGCTCTTACCACTGTGACCAAGCTCGACAACTACCGCCTGCCAGTCAACGCTGCAAAACTCCTGACCCAAACCATCAAAACCCAACAGGAAAACGTCCTAGTCTTTGTCGTGGAGTCAAACGACACCGCTAAAAGCCGCCGCACCCGCAAGGTGGAAAGCTCAGTCAGCGAGGACAAGCCCTATTTGACCATCGAGAACTTTACTGAATACCCAACTTCTGATGGAGGAACAAGTTTGGGACATGACCGCCCGATCTATAAAGACAACGGCAGCAACCAGGTGGTGCCGCTGGTCTTCAAAATCGGCTTTAGCCGTATCGAAGCTGATCAGTTAGAGTTGACCGATGATGCTAAAGCACTAAATCTGATCCTGGATACCACATCAGGCTATATCCGAGGCGATATCAACCTGTCTAGTACACAACCCAAGACCTACAATGTCGGCTTTAAGTCCAAACTTGACCCAATAGTGAAAGTGAGCATTCCAGTAACTATTGAAAAGATACCTGTTTATGGTTTCTTCCTCTATGACGACATTGACGCTCCTTATAGTAACCGTTTTTTCTATGATGGTAACAGAAGATTAACAAATGATTCTACTTATTTCTATGAGAGTGAAAATAACCCAGTAAAAGTTACGTTTGAAGACGCAGGAACATATAGTGATCGTAATCGTAGTGATTTTTTACCTACAAAGAATACTACCTTTAATTACAATATCCAACTAACCACGACGCCGTTTGGTTATTATGTGACCCCCAATCAGATGGTTAATGATGCCACTAAGGATACCCAAAAATATTTGACAACGGTTCCCATTTTTGCAGGTCTGGATAACTACGAGACATTCAATAATAACAGACTAGCTTTACAAATTACTGACTTCAAGATGCTATCAGCTAGCGAGGATGTAAAAGTTGAGTTGCTAGACATACGGTCCACAGAAAATCTTCCTCAATCTTATTATTCAGATAATGCTTCTACAGTGTCCTCGAACAATTATGATAGCACAACTTCAGACAAGCCATACATTTTTGGCGGGGACAAGCCTATCTACTACCTCCATTTCACCAAGTTACCCAAAACAGCAGGGAACTATAAAGCTACAGTGCAAATTACCGATAACTTTGGTGTTGTCAAGACTTTTAACCTCAACTTGACAACAATTGAGCGTTCCATTGGCGGCGCCTTGACCAATGCCGATGTGCAGTTTGAGGGTAACCCAGATCGGATATCTAGCTTCTCTGGTCTGGTTAGTGTCCCAGCTGAGACGGCTAGACAAGAGCTCGGTAAGGTCGTCCTCAACAAAGACAACGCCTGGATCATCGAGAAAACCCTGCCACCAGGCATCGCTCTGGAGCCGATCAGCCACACTGACAAGGGTGACATCCATGAAGCCAAGGTGGTCAAGACAGAGGGGCAAAAACTAAACCCAGGTCGCTATAGTTTCGAAGTCAAGGCTGTCGATGGTCACTTCGGGGACAACGCTCCTGTGCGTGAGTTTGCCTTTGAAGTCACCGATGCCATCGTTAAGATCCCTCACCAAGTCTGGGAGGAGGGCAAGGTTGGCGCTCCGATTCCAGTTGCCATGGAGAACGGCACGGCCATCTCCAGCATTCGGATTGACTATACACCTAATCATGCCGTCATTGCTACAGATGGCGATAACGAGAGACTTGAGGTATTTGCTACCAAAAAAACCGATGCTAACCAGACGGCACGCCTCTATGTGACCTATATCAATGGCGATGGCAGTACATCTGAAACTTATACGGACTTTACCTATGAGATCACCCCTGGTCCAGAGAACAACTTGACCCTTGAGGTGACTAATGCGCAACAAACCGTCAAAGAGGGCGATAGTTGGAAGACTATGACCATCACCCATACCGAGGGGGCTAGTCTGCGGGTCGATACCACAGCACTGCCTAAGGGTACCCGCTTTAACCCGAGCGACAAGACCATCACCGGTCGCGGTCTCTATGAGGGCACCTACGATGTGCCAGTTGTTGTCGAAAAAGACGGTCTGGTCAAATTGACCCTCATCCAGCTGGTGGTCACACCAGAGAGGTTTGAGGTAGCAGATGAGAGCGTCACCATTAAGGTCTTGGACAAGGTTGATGGCATCAAGTTTGAAAACATCCCTCAAGATGCTAGGGTGACCTATGATGATAACGTCGCAACAATACTCTCTAACTATGGTTTGAGCTTGACTGGAAATGTCATCACCGGGACACCAACAAGAACTGGGCTCATCAGCCTTAGAGCGAATATCACTGTCAAAGGCAGCAATGGTCTAATACGGTCGGACGGGGCGTGGCTGTACATCACCATCACAGGACGAACAGTCAGCCTAACTGCTGATAATAAAGAGCAACGTCTTGAGGTCGATAGCGATGCTTTTAAACCCATCACTCTGACCAAAGACCTTCACTCCACGCTAACCTTTTATGCGGATAACAAGAAAGTTGATCCTGAAGTTGCTCTGCCACCAGGTCTGACCTATAACTCTGTGGATAAAACCATCACCGGGACACCGACAACAGTGGGCAAATACACGTTTTATGTTTTAGCAGGACTTCCAGAAAACTTGGTTGAAAGCGGAGAATTAGAACCACGATTGTTACCTCCCAACCTAAGTAAAAATAATCAATATACCTGGGAGAGAATCGACGTCACCGTTGTTCCCGTTAATCCTAAGTTCAGCCTGACCAATGAAGAGCAGACCTTCTCAACGGTTGAAAACATGCAACCGGTTAAGATCACGGCTGATCCAGGTGTGACCATCGAGGTGCAAAATCTCCCAGTAGGGGTCTACTATGATCATCGCACCCAGACCATCACCGGTCGCCCAACAGATGGGATAACTAAGCAATTTGTTTTAGATGACGATGGTATATCAAACAGAGAGGTTCTAAAAGACACCTATGAAATTGCGGTGGTGGCGACCAACTCTGTGGAGAAAGGGAGCGGTAAACTGACCAAGTATGTCACCCTCAAGCTGACCCCGATCGCACCGAGTCTTCAGGCCACGCTTGCTGAGCAAACCATCGATGCCACTCAGGCTATTACACAGATTGTCTTGCAAAAGGATGCGTATTCGACGCTTAGTCCAATCAATTTGCCGTCAGGTCTTAGCTATGATGAAGGAACTCAGACCATCTCAGGAATACCGACTGCAGTTGGTACCCACCGAATCACGGTGAACACAAATCTTGAGCAGAAATTGGTCGGCGTTAATCCGACAACTGCGACGCAAGAAATCGTTATAACTGTCAATCCAGTAGCGGTTAATCTGACAGTGACGCCAGAGCGTCAGACCAAGCAGGTCTTGACCCCGATTGATGAGGTTAAGATTGAGACCTCAGCAGGGGCAGAACTGACTGTTAACGGTGAGAAACTTGGAGACTACATCCAGAGTATCCCGGGTCTGACCTATAACCCAGATACCAAGACCATCTCAGGAACACCAACGAGGGTTGGTACCTATACCTTTACGGTTGACGCTAACTATCCTGTCTCTGGTAACCCGAAAACCTCCAAAGAGGTGACCATCGAGGTTACTGCCTTGCCGGTTGAGCTTTCCATCGCGGACAACGACCAAACGGTCCAAGTCAACAAGCCAATCACCCCGATTAAAATTAGTCACACTGATTTGAGTAACCTATCCATTTACACCCCTGGTGGGGGAATTATTCCTGAAGATGAGATGGCTGATTACCTCCTGGAGCGTTACGGTCTGGTGTATGACAAGGATAGCAACACGCTATCAGGTTCACCGTTTAGCGTCGGCTTGATTCGTTTCAAACTTCGTGCCCAACACACGACTGATAATGGTGGACTCAAATACGAGAAATACTTGACAATCAATGTACTACCTAGCGATACCCTGCCAACAACAACCGTCCCAGTGATTAATCCAATGATTGAAGGGTCATCCGTGGTGACAGGTAAAGGTATCGAGGGGGCAACGATTAATGTCATCCTACCAGACGGCATTCAAAAATCAACAACGGTTAAAGGTGGTGTATGGAGCATTGATGCTAACGCACCATTCGTCAAAGGTGAGAATGTCATCGTCAGCCAAACACGCCAATCAGGTGCTCCAAGTGACCACATCACAGCAACTGCCGTACCGAAAATTACCCAAGGCAACGACGATAAAGACGGTAAAACCCCAACCGTGACAACTCGACCAGACACACAAGACGGCAAGACCGGTGTCTGGGTGATCTTCAGCCTAGATGGCGAAGAAATCACCAAAACCTTTATTGCTAACGGTCAAGATGGCGCAGCAGGTCAAGACGCTCGTCAGATTTCAGTGAAGAGTGAGCCTGCTAATGTCGGTGGCAAGTCAGGTCACAACATCATCGTTTACTACACTGATGATAATTCCGTCGTATCAACTACCTTTGTCGCAGATGGTGACAAAGGTGAGCAAGGTGAACGTGGTGAAAAAGGTGAGCAAGGTGAACGTGGTGAAAAAGGTGAGNCGCAGATGGTGACAAAGGTGAGCAAGGTGAACGTGGTGAAAAAGGTGAGCAAGGTGAACGTGGTGAAAAAGGTGAGCAAGGTGAAAAAGGTGAAACTGGTGCAGCAGGTGCTAACGGTCAAGATGGTGCAGCCGGTCAAGACGGTACCTCAGTTGGCATTAGCAACACTGAAACCCTACCAAACGGCGACATCAAAGTAACCTTCACAGATGGCAATGAAATCATCATTCCTAAAGGTGCCAAAGGTGACCAAGGTGAAAAAGGTGACCAAGGTGAAAAAGGTGAAACTGGCTCAGCCGGCACAAATGGTGTTGACGGTAAAGCTGGTATCTCTGGTACTGACGGTGCAACCCCAACAGTTACTGTCGGCACAAACGGCAACTGGCATGTGAACGGTGCTGATACAGGCATCCCAGCAGCTGGTACGAACGGTGCAAACGGTGCTAATGGTTCAACACCAACCGTTTCAGTTAGCGACAACGGCAACTGGTTCATCAATGGTTCAGACACAGGCATTCCAGCCAAAGGTCAAGACGGTGTAGCAGGTAAGAATGGTCAAGATGGCACAACAACAGCTAACACGATCGTTATCGGCGACAACGGCAACTGGTTCATCAACGGTAAAGACACTGGTATCCCAGCGACAGGTTCAAATGGCGCAAACGGTACAAACGGTCAACCAGGTTCAGTAGCGATTAACCCAGCAACAAACACATGGGTCATCAATGGTAAAGACACTGGTATCCCAGCAAATGGTACGAACGGTCTTAACGGTAAAGATGCGGCTACAGCAACCATCATCATTGGTACAAACGGCAACTGGCACGTTAACGGTGTAGACACTGGCGTTCCAGCGACAGGTGCCAAAGGTGAACGTGGTGAAAAAGGTGACCAAGGTGACCAAGGTGAAAAAGGTGAAACTGGTGCAGCAGGTGCTAACGGTCAAGATGGTGCAGCCGGTCAAGACGGTACCTCAGTTGGCATCAGCAACACCGAAACTCTGCCAAGTGGTGACATCAAAGTGACCTTCTCAGACGGTAAAGAAATCGTTGTACCGAAAGGTCAGGATGGTCGTGACGGTAAAGACGGCAAGACTCCAGTTGTTGAAGCAGTCAAAGGTGCTGATGGTGTGACCACAATCACCTTCAAAGACCCAGACACCGGTGCGCCAATCGGTGACCCAGTCAAGGTTAAAGATGGTGAGAAGGGTCCAGACGGTACATCCGTAACCATCACCAACACCGAAACTCTGCCAAGTGGCGACATCAAAGTGACCTTCTCAGACGGTAAAGAAATCGTTGTACCGAAAGGTCAGGATGGTCGTGACGGTAAAGACGGCAAGACTCCAGTTGTTGAAGCAGTCAAAGGTGCTGATGGTGTGACCACAATCACCTTCAAAGACCCAGACACCGGTGCGCCAATCGGTGACCCAGTCAAGGTTAAAGATGGTGAGAAGGGTCCAGACGGTACATCCGTAACCATCACCAACACCGAAACTCTGCCAAGTGGCGACATCAAAGTGACCTTCTCAGACGGTAAAGAAATCGTTGTACCGAAAGGTCAGGATGGTCGTGACGGTAAAGACGGCAAGACTCCAGTTGTTGAAGCAGTCAAAGGTGCTGATGGTGTGACCACAATCACCTTCAAAGACCCAGACACCGGTGCGCCAATCGGTGACCCAGTCAAGGTTAAAGATGGTGAGAAGGGTCCAGACGGTACATCCGTAACCATCACCAACACCGAAACTCTGCCAAGTGGCGACATCAAAGTGACCTTCTCAGACGGTAAAGAAATCGTTGTACCGAAAGGTCAGGATGGTCGTGACGGTAAAGACGGCAAGACTCCAGTTGTTGAAGCAGTCAAAGGTGCTGATGGTGTGACCACAATCACCTTCAAAGACCCAGACACCGGTGCGCCAATCGGTGACCCAGTCAAGGTTAAAGATGGTGAGAAGGGTGCAGACGGTACATCCGTAACCATCACCAACACCGAAACTCTGCCAAGTGGCGACATCAAAGTGACCTTCTCAGACGGCAAAGAAATCATCGTACCGAAAGGTAAAGATGGTCGCGATGGCCGTGACGGCACAAATGGTAAATACGGACGCGATGGTCAACCAGGACAACCAGGTAAAGATGGTCGCGACGGTCAACCAGGAACACCAGGTAAAGACGGACGCGATGGTCAGACCGATTCAAATCATTCAACTGGTACTAATGGGTCTGTCAGCTCACATGACATGCAACCATTAGCATATACAAGTCAGAAAGCTACTGTTACAAGTCAGACAAGCACAGCACAACTACCAAATACGGGAGTTGACAATGCAGTCTTCCTTGAACTTGCTGGCTATATGACATTGTTGGGTGGTGCGATGTTTGTTAATAAATCACGTCGGAAAAAATAAGTGATTAGAACAATGTCTTGACGGACGAACTCTAGCACAAATAGTCACTTATTTTAAAGCAAGTGACTATTTGTTTATAATAAATGAAAGAATTGACGGATGAAATGGGAGAGATATTTAAAATATTCAATTAGAAAATTATCTATAGGTGCGGCATCAGTTTTAATTGGGTTAGGTCCAGCTGTTACACCATTGCAACAAGCTTATGCATCAGAAGCTCAAGATTTTAATAAAAATCAATATATTATCGATACAGCTGCAGATTTAAAACAGCAGGTCATTAATCTACAATCATATACTGACCTTTTTAGTAGTCAGGTTAGAATTAACCAATTTAATCAGTATGTTCAAAAGTTGCAGGCGAAACTTGATGCTTATTCTCAGCGTCAGTCTGTCTGGTACAAGCCTGCTGATTGGGAAAGATATGAACAAAAAGTGATTGAGGCCACTACATTGCTTGAACAGGCGCAGCCTATTTATGATGTTTTACCGAGTATGGCGAGTAAATCTAGCGAAAATTTAGCGAAAGCACAAGCTATTTTCGCCAGAAAAAATCAGTGGGGTATTATTTTTCGAGAGGACCACGAGACTATCGAACAGGCAATAGATAGAACTTATCAGGATCTTAAAGTTGCTTATGAGGAAATGCTACCGCTTACTAACGATATTACGCCAATCGCTTCGGTTTATCAGCGCCTCATGCCAAGTTTTGAGCAACAAAATCCCCTCTATAAGATGTTAAATGATTTGACGAGCTTGGAGAATTATATCGAAAGTACAGCGACAACTGCTCGTCGAGAGCATGAAGAGTTATCTAAAGGCTTCGCAGAAAATCATAAAATTTTGGTGAGTAACCTTAATGGTCGCTTAAGTGAAGATGATGAAAAAGCACTTTTAGAGGCGTTAACGTTCGACTATACCGTTTCATTTGATGATACGGAAACTGCTGTTTTTGTTAACTATGAGGGCGTTTACAAAATAAGGTTTAACCATGATGGTACTTTAACTGTTCTCTATACAACCGATGGTTCAGAAGATACAGTTCCACTTAGTTTGTTTGCAAGACAAGATACTAATGCTCAGCCTAGTTATACCATTAGCTATCGTTATGAGCATGCACCCGAGGGGCTAGTACCACCAGTAGCTGTGAGCAAGAAGATAGGTGAAGTGATTGATTTCCCACAAGATGGTGAGGTAATTACTAGATCCGAAGGAACTTATCGTTTGTCTTGGGATAAATCAGTTAACCGAGTTCCTAGTTCTAACTATGAAGTGGTAGGTATCTGGGAATTTATACCAATCACTCGTTATGATGTGACTTATGAATTTCGTTCAACCGATGGCAGTCAATTGCCAGAAGTCGTTCAAAAGTTAAAACCGATTGATCAAATAGGAGTAGTGCAGGGGACACAGGTCACTCCTCCAGAAACGTTCCAAGATCAGTTAGAAGCTCGTGGTATTTGGCGCTTTGAAGGCTGGGATAAAACTAGTCAACTAGTTCAAGATAGTCCATTACGCTTCATTGGTACCTGGGAGTTTGTTAAAAATCATGAGTTATTGGCGGCAATAGCAGAGCTGGAAACAGAAGTTATTCTTTCTAACAGAATCTTGACAACTCAAAACTATCAGCAAGCAAGCAATCGTTTGGCTTATGATCAGTCACTGGCTAAGGCACGTGCTATTCTAGCAAATAGTCAATCAGATTTGACTGCTATCCGAGAAGCACTGACGAGCCTATCCACCGTCAAAAATAGTCTTGATGGTGATCAACGTATTGCCACAAGTAAGGTAGAAGCCGCAGAAAGCACAGCCCAAGCCGCCCAAGCTAAATTGGCTGATGCGACCTCTGATCAGCT
>NZ_JBGTZA010000020.1:0-43114 GCF_041807805.1 Streptococcus sp. E29BA | reverse complement strand
ATAAAACGAGAGAAGACAAGAACTGTCCTCTCTCGGTGTTAAGTGGGTCAACCCACTACAGTTGACAAAGAGCCAGAATTAATAAACTTCAATCCTAAATTAACTTCAAGTATCAAGTCAAGATAATATTTCGGTAACTTAAAATGCTATTGAAACAGGGGATTTTTATTTCAGACTATCCATAGTGACCACTTCATCAGCCATTTCCCAGATTGTCGGATTGTGGGTCGCGATAATGATTAGCCGATTATCATCTCTAAGAGACAACAATATCTCCATAATCAACTGAGAGGTTGCCGGATCTATGGAAGCCGTCGGTTCATCTGCCAAAATAAAGGGTGGATTCTTTAAGATAACTTTTGCCAAAGCAACCCGCTGCGACTCTCCGCCAGATAACTCAAAAATACGTTTATCGAGGTCAAGGTAAGACAGACCGACCTGTTCTAAGGCCTTCTTCTGTTTCAATCGTTGCTCCGACCGACTCAACTTTTGACCAACGAGACCTAGTTTAAGGTTTTCTTCTATGGTTTGATTTTCAATCAAGCCAAAGTTCTGGAAGAGGTAACCCAATTCGTGACGGAAAAAATCACTCGACTTATAACTGGCCAAGTCTTTACCTCGGTAAAAAATCGTCCCATCATAAGGTTCTAATTTCCCCATCATGTTCATTAAGGTTGTTTTCCCACTACCGCTTGAACCGATCAAGGCATAGACTTTCCCAGCCTCAAATGTCATTGAAAGATTCGAAAACAACTCTCTTTCTCCAAAAGACTTACTTACCCGTTTAAGTTCAATCATATTAACCTCCCTTCAAAACAAGCATGGACATCTTGTTTTCTTTCTGCATTTGGACATGTAGTTGTAAAAGAGATACACCAATAAAGAGCAATAAGACTAAAAAAGCAACCACTACCTCTACCTGAAGGAATACACTCGCCACAAATCCCAGTAAAAACACACCCAGTTGAGCCAAGAGGTAAGTACGATGGATTTCTAAGAATCTAAGACCTGCAATCCGTTTGATAAAGATGGCACGTCTAAATTCTTCAAAGTAGAGCCTATTCATGGTGTTAAACAGCAAAATCGAAGTTGCAATCCCAAGCACCGCTCCCGCCAACATTACCCAACGTTCCCTCTGGATATTATTCGATAATGTGATGTAGTTGTTATATCCTGATGGCATTTCTGAGACCCAATTTTCAATACCTTGTCTCTGGATAAGCTCCTGGGCATCAGACAATTGATTAAAGAGAACATAGTTCTGTACTGCGTCTACCCAAAACCAAATGGACTGTGGACCAGTTGATTGGGGTGTTATAACAATGATGATTGGATCTTTCAAAAACTGCTGGTAAGAAATAGGGGTCGTATTATACACAAAACGATCCTGACCTGATTCCAAATAACCTACCGTAGCAGTCATTTGCTGTCGTTCATCTTGACTAGACATGCGACTGGTTAAGTCGTCTTCAAAAACAGATTTATAATGTTCTTCCTCTGAACGAAGGTGTTCAGGCAACAACAAGACAAACTCCCCTACATCAAGGTGATTCATCTTTTGCTCAATAGTTGTATCTACAGGAATGTTTTGACGCTCCAAGTATTGCGGTGTGACGATAAGGACATTGCCATTCGGGCTATAATCCTGCCATTCTGTAGAGGTTGTCAAATTTTTGGAGGAAGCCATGCCATTTTGCAAAGTACGGTCAATTAACTGGTGTCTAGATAAGAAAGCCTTTTGTTCTGAAACAGCCAGATCCATCAGTTGGTACCAAGTTCTGAGTTGCCTTTGAGCTTGTTCATCAAAACCAGGACTCAGTCCTTCACGGCTGATTGATAGGATAATCAGTTGCCTTTCCTGACTCCAAACCTCTTGTCCAATCCGATGCTGTTGCCAGGCTTGGGAATACTTTAAGCTACTCCCTATTCCCAGCGTCACAATAATAACCGCTAATAGTTGACCGATTAAAATCAAACTAATGATTCCTCTGACAGGCACTTGCCCTTTTATAATCTGCATCAGGTGTACCTTTTTTATCCCAACTGCGAAGAGTTGGGCGAAAAATAGAGAGATTAACATCAAGATGAGATTATAACTGAGCAAGCCTGCTCCTATGGTCATTAGAGATTCCGTTGGAAGCGACAGAATTTTTTGCAAAACAACAGTGAGCACGACAGCTAAACTGAAACCGCCAGCTATCCCTTTCAAATCTTCAACCACGGGCCTAAGAAAAATGGACCACCGTTTCTCTCCTGAAATGAGGCGAATGCCCGACGACCGTAATTGGCTAATTTGGCTAATTAAAGTCAGTGCTCCAAAGGTTAAGATGAAAATCAATAGACTGATTAACTGAAATCCGTTACTAAAGATAGCCATTAACGTAGATAGTTTAGACGGAGTTGTCAGGTGCATGTTAGTCAAGCCAAGTTGACTTAGCTCCTCCCTTAGCAAGTGAATATCTAGGTGTCCATCGAAGATAAAATAGTTTGTTTCAACACTGCTACTTTGAGCGTCTTCAAACTTTCTCTCCTGAAGCCCATCAGGCAACTTTCCGTCCCCAAAGGTCGTATAAGAAAAAACTGTAGTACCTTCTGAGTTAGGAACTTGGTGTTGAATCGCAATAAAGCTATCCGTTTCTTCTGCTAGTTTTTCCAAGCGTGTAGCAACATGCTGAAAAGTTGTTTCAGGGGAAGAATCACGTACAACAACGTTGGGGTAATAATGGGTTACATATGTATCCGTCCAAATGGTAAATACCCAAACAAAGAACAAACTAGCAAGCAGATTGGATATGAGTATAAATAGTTTTTTCATAGTGCATTCCTTATTCTAAAATAGAGGGCAGAAATACCCCTGCCCTCTACAAACTAACAAGCTTACTAAACTATTGATAAAAGAATCTTCTTCAATTATTCTTTACCATCCCGCATCAAATGTAACTGGCTCCCCAAAATTTGTATTAACAAACGCATAGGCCGCACTATGTGCTCCTGCATAAGTTGTTTTTTGATTGTTACGTCCTTTACTTCCAACATAGGCCCAGTGATACTGTGAACCATGATAATAATTCGAAAATGCTCCCCAATTATTTGGATCATGATGGCCTCCATAGGTCCACTCGCCACCAAGGTGAGAAACTGCCAAAACAGGAAGAGCCAAACTAAATGCCAAAACGGCAAGGGATGATGCAACTACTTTTCTAATTTTTAACATAGTATTACTCCTCTAAAATGAAATATTATGAAAATGAGCGAAATGCAACTAAATATTTTAATTAGAAATCTCAGTCTGAATTATAGTATCCTATTTTTTCCTCCTTTCTAACTGCACGTTCCTTTCTACAGACAGAGTTCTTACTTTAATATCTATTAATTTATCTAGAATCCACTATACAAACAAATATTTTCCCTTTCAACTTAATTTTTCACTAACAATTTAGATAATATTAACGGGAATATTCGTATTAGTATTTGATTCTATTAAGATTAAAAGTAATTGAAATTATAGTTAATTATTATTTTTTTGTAAGCTCTTTCTTACTTGATTTTACAATACCATATTTAAATTGGTTTGTCAAGGATTTTTGTGCTTATTTTATTGTTTTTTTTGCAGAACATCCCTTCTAAAGTGATATATTTTTGTTTTCATAATTTGTTTGATTTTGATGTCTTTGCTTATCAACTATGTTTACCAATTCCTCTAATCTCCTAACCTTATATTCGTAGTCGTCTATCCATTTTATTAGAGAATTTTGATTTTCTTCAATCCCTTTCTCCAGCTGCTCCAGTTTAATGGCTGGTGTCAGATTCATCTTGCCATAGTCATATCTGGCTAGCCGTCTGTTTTCTGGGTCGGAATTGTTGAGGTTGAGAAGGACTTCTGCTACTTTGTTGAGATGAGCGACCTTATCCTGTAAATCCGTGATGGTCAAATCCAGCTGGGCAATGTCTTTGATTAACTTGAATCGGTTACACTAAACTAGACAGAATTTATAAAGTGTTCTACACTTAATTCATTGTTAGTAATTATATGCAGACAGAGGACGTCATCGATATAATTTTCAACCAATACATGAGTTTATAATTCTAAATGACTATGCAAACTTGGTCGTCGTATAACATAGTATTCAAATGTTTTCATGTTTGCCCCCTTTCAATGTTCCATAGGTTAAAAAATCTATCTCAATTGGTAATGATAACTGAATTAACTCACAAAACTGACTCCAGTGAAATAACTCGATCACACTGCATTGCTTGCTCCATATTATGCGTAACAATCAAAATTGTTTTGCCAAATTGATCTCTCAAAGTTCGAATCAAATCAAATGCTTTTTGTGACATTTCAGGATCCAACGAGCCAGTAGGTTCATCAGCTAGGACAATATCGCCTGGCTTTAAAATAGCCCTCACAATCGCAATTCTCTGCTGTTCACCACCAGACAATTCATTGATTTTGCTATTTAATCGATTTTCTAAACCAACGAATTGTAGAGTTTCCTTAATTCTTTGCTCCTTCTCTTGCTTAGAGAAATCCGTAAAAGTCATGGCAAGCATCAAATTATCTTTCACGCTAGATGTAGAAATGAGGGCATTGGATTGAAATAGATAATTGATGACATTCTTTCGATAATGAACCGCCGATTGCGAATTCACTTTAGGCAAAACTTTCCCGTTGATTAAAATTTTGCCACTATCAACATTATCCAAGAGCCCAATCATATTGAGTATAGTTGATTTCCCAGAACCAGAAGGCCCTACCAAAGCCACAAACTCATTTTCTTCAACATCAAAACTCAAGCCTCTAAAAATTTCTCTTGAGCCAAACTTTTTAGATACATTTTGTACTGAAATCATAGACATTAGATCACCCCTTGAATGATTTTAAAATACTCTCTCCTTCTTTACGAAACAGACTGAAGTAAAGAAGCATCAATTGAAAAGCAAATGTAGCTAGTGTCATTACTATTCCCAACTTAGATCCGAGTAAGATAGAAGCTAATAATTCTACTATAGAAAAACCAACAACAAGAGAAAGGACACCAATATATCTCTTCCATGGTGAGAATCCCATAAAGTATTGAACATACAATTTCTCTTCAAATAATAGCCGATAAACCAAGACAAAACTCCAGAAAATAGCCATCATTGTAACGATGATAATAGCTATTATAGTACCGAAAAGATAGAAAGTATAACTCAAATCTTTTTGCAGTCCATTAATAAAATCCTTGACCGTTGTAAACGTCAACTTATTGTCTGCTAAATCAGGAAAATCTGTTTCTAAAATGGATGTCACATGATTCATTGTTTCCTGATCACGGACCTTCAAAATACCATCATAACCACTTACAGCTAGGTTTGCTGACTCCATAAAATATAAATTTTCTGGTGCCGATACAAAAATAACTGGCTCTTTACTAGTAACACCCTGAGAAATAGAAGTTGACCAAGTAAATATTGACTCAGATGGATGGTAGACTCTAAACATAAACTTGGGGTTTTCTGTGAATCTAGTTTGTAAATCCCCTGGTTTTACTTTTACACTTTCTTGCAAATGAGCCTTCATCACTTCAATCTCTTCTATACTGAGTGTGTCAGGTAAAAGATATAAGCGAGTGCCATTGCTTACTTCTAGTAGCTCTTCATCACTTAACTTAATACCTAGGTCCTGTAGATAGTTATATGAGTAGTTTAAGTACCAAAATGGTTTTCTTGGGACATGTTGGTAGGTACCATAGATTGTATCAAGATACTCCTGACCAAGATATTCACCTTGCGCAATGTAAACACCTGGGATATCTGAAATTCGTTGATAAAACTGATACATACTACTCTCGAAAGAGTTCGTTGTTCCTGCGTAAGTTCCTATATCATCTCCCTCAACAAAACCTGAGATAACATACATGTCTTCCACATTTTTCCATTCTCTAGATACTTTTATATTATCAATAAACTGATTCATTGGTGCATCTAAAGAATGACTAACTGTAATTAATAGACCAGCCACCAAAGCATAAAATAACAAACTAATTGCCATTAGTGGTTTCATTGGCAAGCGTTTATGGATTGCAGCTAATGGAGAAACCGAATAAACAATAATACTTGGAATAACTAGTGTCAACAGAAGTAATAAAACTGAAAGACTTGATCCTTCAAAAACTGGAATTAAGGACGATAGTCCAAAAGTAAACCAGCCTGACACAAACCAAATACCTAAAGATACAAGAGGAATAATATAAATAGAAAATAGTAAAGAAGGCTTGAAAAAAGCTGACCACAATTCTTTTCTATCCCAACCTAATAGAATCAACGTTCCAAAGTGTTTAAAGGATTGAAGAACACAAAGCAAGAATAGGATAAGTAAAATAAGTGCATTTACCAAGATACTAATGGCTAGTACTATTGCCCAAATTCCTTCGTCGGTATTACTTCCAAACCTTTCTTTCGTTAAATCCTCAACAGAGATGCCTGTAATTGTTGAAAGATTTATCAAGAAAGTATCCCGTGCTGTAGCTTCATGAAGACCATTAATATAATAGATTCCACTGATTGTATTTGTATTTTGGAAGATATAATCTAATCGATCAATGACTACTGGTGTAGTAAATAGTAAATCTGGTAATTCGTAAAGCATATTATTGGAGCCTTTATCAAGTCCAATAGTCATATAATTATCCTTATGAGATAATAACTCTCCAAATTGTTGTTGTGATACAACTGTTTTACCACCACTATTGATAAAATCTGAAAAACCAGTCGGACTACCAAGGACATCTATATAAATCCTATTTACCCCTTCGCCTGTATCACTACTTTCAAAACGTTTTGTCCAAATAGACAAATCTCTTTGCTCTAAAAAATAATTAAATACATTTTGCGATTGCTCTTCTGTTAGTCTTTGAAGATAAACAGTTAACGTCCCTGAATTATGATTATAGCTCCTCCATGAATTTTGATACTGTAAACCTGTAAAAAAAATTGCCATCAGAGTAAATAAAGTACTCTGAATGGCAACCAAAAACAGGATTAAGTATTTCATCTTACCTAATAACATGTTTTTGTAAATCATATGCACTTACCGACAATTCCAATAGCATTCGGCAGTATCAGTTCCGATGTATTTAGATGCACGTGCTTCAACCCCAGGTCGTTTCCATCCTGAGAATGCTCCATTCGCAGTTGCTGAATGTTCGTAAACACCAGATTGAACGTGTGAATAGCTCCAAAGACCAGCGGTACGACCATAATCCCAATAAACTGCAGTACCATTATACCAAACTGTTGCAGCTGAAACGATAGAACTACCTGCACCCGCCAAAGTCAGTGTAAGTAAAGATGTTGTAACCATTTTTTTAATACTTTTTTTCATCGTAAAGTCCCCATTTCTTTCACTTAAAATCTAACAATAGCAACGACTGTGTTTAAAAGTTTCTACAAATCACATCCTAGTACATTGGAATCCCTTCTTTCTAATTAAAAATTAGATAAAACAGAAATACTATAAAGTTAATAGTATCTTTATCATTTAATCAACTAATCAACTAATCAGCCTTCCCAACATCAAGACCATCAGACTTCTTTTGTGATTCTACTCGAATCTCCAATCGTTTATTCTTCTGAATAAACTGTTGGTAAGGAATTGTATTACTAAACGTAAAAAACCCTAATAATACTAATATAGCTAATTTTTGAATTCCACGTGAATTCCACGATTTTTCTTCATTTGTGAAACCCCTTTCTGTTTCCTTGTCTTTATCTTAACAGATACATTTTATTTAGTCAATTGTTTTTATGCGTTTTTTTACTTTTTTTTTATTATTATAAACAGTAATGTTATTTCATGGGAATTTGCCATTTTTAACTAAATGTTATATACTGGATTCAGAAAAATAGAAGGAAATATTGTTTTTATGAGTATACTCGCTGAAAAATTCAGATTAAAAAGAAAAGAACTAGGACTCTCCCAACAAACCCTGGCAGAAGGGATTTGCGAACAGAGCCAGATCAGTAAGATTGAGAGGGGACACTTCATTCCATCCGCTGACCTTTTGTTTAAACTTTCTCAGCGACTTGAAGTCCCATTAGATTACTTTTTCAATGAACAAATTGAAATCAAGTCTAACCTGTCCAACTTCAAACACCTATCTTCCAGTCTACTAGACGATAGGAATTATGACGATTTAGAATATCTTTATAAAATAGAGGTTGGCCGAAGCACCTTTCTAACACTAGAAGACCGAACTTACCTTGAATGGATTAAAGCTATCATTGACTTCTACCAATATAACCTTCAGTTTGAGGCCATCTCCCACTTGGAAAATATATTATCAAAAGTATCCTCAACTACTTTAATTTACTTAAAGGCACTGAACACACTATCTAATTTCTACTCCCTCGTTGGCCGTGAACAAGAATATAAAGCAAACTACTCTCATTTAATGGAGTTGTATCAGACAAAAAATCTAGATCATCAAGAGTTTTTATTTGGTTACATCAGAGTTCGCTACAACTACGCTCACTATTTAGTGTCAAAGGAAAAATATAACGAAGCCGTCCAAGAAGCTCTTGAAACGATCGAGATCTGTAAAGAGCGGCAAACAAGCTACCAACTAGCTCCCCTACTCATTCTTGTCGGAAATGCTGGAGCTCAATTTCTAGACAAAGAACAAGTCAAAAATTATTATATAGAAGCACGAGAGTTATGCAAGATTTATAACAATCCCTTAATGCTTATGAAAATAGAGAATTATTTAAAGGAATTAGATGCTACTTAATTGATTTTGACTTTTAAGTTCTTCTTAAACGTTAAATAACTAGATTGATTTAGTTTCATGTTCTAAATTGGTGATATTTTGATACTTTGTTTTATCAAGTATGTTGGAAAATTTCTCTAATCTTCTAACTTTATATTCGTAAAAATCAATGGCTTCTCCAAGATTTTTTTGAAACATTCTTACTTCTAGCTCTAGCTGCTCAAGTGTTATAGCTGCGGTCAGATTCATCTTAGCATAATCATACCTGGCTAGCCGTCTGTTTTCTGAGTCGGAGTTGTTGAGATTAAGCAGAACCTCTGCTACCTTGTTGAGATGAGCGACCTTATCCTGTAAATCCGTGATGGTCAAATCCAGCTGGGCAATTTCTTTGATGAGTTCGTCTTTGACTTCCTGGTAAGATTGGTTGTTAAGGTCTAATTCAATAAGAAGATTAAGCTCTGCTATTTTCTCTTTAAGACTGGTCATATTCGGTCGTCTGCGTCTAGGGATATACTTGCTGTCGTGAGTGAGTTGGCGGATTAGTTCACGTCCTCGCATGTAGCGGTTGAGGTCAGAGTTCTCTTTATTGTAGATGAAAACTGGGCGGTCTCTCGGATAAAGACATGGTAGGTCTTGTCCTGATCGCTCTCATGAATATCCAAGTTCTGGCATACTTCTCGACCAATCTCTCTGGACATTCGATTAAGAATAACAATCGCAAAATGCTTTTGATTACCGATGAACGTGCTAGTCTCCCCTTTTATATGACCCACCTCATTTCAGAAAAGAAGCGACTAACACCACTGATGGAGACACTTAAGGATCTCTGGCCAAAATGATTAAAAATATTTAGTCAACGTCAAAATAGGACATCCCTTGTGATTTTAAGTCAATCACAGGAGATGCCCTATTGTACTGTTTAACTTAATTTATTATCCAGTTACTCCAACACTCTCCACAAACCGCAAAAAACCTGATTGTCCCTCCTTATCTCGCTTGTAGACGCCAGCGTCTTCCAGTACACGAGCAAAGACTTGTCCAACAGCTCCTTGGACGATGGTGGTGACCGTATCTTTAGTCAGATCTGGCTGTGTCGCCTTGATACGGTCTGCCCAATCTTTATGATAGTCTGCTAGCTGATTGTCCTGACCAAGCAGGTACTTCTCAACTTCTGCTAGTTCTTCTTTCAATCGTGGAGGTAAAATCGCCAAGCCCATGACCTCAATGAGACCGATATTTTCTTTTTTGATGTGCTGGACATCCTTATGGGGGTGGTAGACCCCGTCTGGGTGGTCATCTGAGGTATGATTGTCACGCAGGACAAGGTCTAGCTCAAACAGTTGCCCACGCCGTCTCGCAATCGGTGTCACCGTGTGATGTGGTTCATCGCCTGTTTTAGCAATAATATCTAAGTCTGGATCAGAATAACCTGACCAAGCCAGTCGAATCTTATCCGCCAAATCCACTAACCGCTCCTTGTCCGCTCCTGTCAGACGAATCACCGACATCGGCCATTTGACAATACCAGCTGTGATGTCTTCATATCCTGAAAAGGCAAACTGATGATCCAGCTCTGCCATTTCCATAGGAAAGGTATGACGACCACCCTGATAGTGGTTGTGGGTCAGGATAGAACCGCCTACGATGGGCAGGTCGGCATTGGAGCCTGCAAAGTAGCCTGGAAAAATTTCTACCAACTCCAAGAGCTGCTCAAAGGTGGTGCGACTGATGACCATAGGCACATGCTCGGTGTTTAGAAAGATGCAGTGCTCGTTGAAATAAGCATAGGGCGAATACTGAAATCCCCACCGCTCCTCCCCCAGATCCACGCGGATAATCCGGTGATTGGCACGAGCCGGGTGGTCAAGGCGACCCTGATAACCCTCATTTTCCATAGCCAGCTGATCCAATGGGTAGCTAGACTGCTTGAGGAGTTTCGCCGCCGCAATCGCTTTAGGGTCTTTCTCGGGCTTGGATAGGTTGATGGTGATTTGCAAGTTCCCATAGGCCGTCGGCGTCTCAAAGGCGATGTTTTTAGAAATGGCATCCAGCTTGATATAGTCATTTTTCTGGGACAGGTCGTAGAATTCTGCAATGGCCTGCTCTGGCTGCTCCGCATATGTTGTCCAAAAGCGTTCATTAACCACACTTGGCGGTGGTGTGATGACATTCATCAGCTCCGCACCAAGGCAGTCTCGCTCTTCAAAAAGCGAGCCGCAACGGCCATTTTCAACCGCCACATCTACCAACTCTTCCTTGAGCGCAATCAACTCTGCGGCAGCTGTTTCACGATCAGCTTCTTCTTCTCCGACAAGCGCGAGAACCCGATTGACCAGATAAATGCTGTCCATCTTTGTGTAGACAGAATGAGAGCTCTCAATGACCTGCTCTACAAAGGTATTGATTAGTTTTGCCATCATATTTTTCCTTTATTTCAAAATCAGTTGGTAACCAATTTTTATCAGATAAACAAGACGCAGTAGTTGACTGGGTTATCTTCGCCTTAAGGCTTTGATAACCCTTGCGTCTGTGGTAAGTTTCACTCGCTAAATTTCCAACCTCAAACAGCCTATTCCCAGGCTGTTTGAGCTATGCGGAGGTAGGAGTGAAACAGTCTGAGAGACTGTTTCAGCCCGAGTCATAAAAAGAAGACACGAGGGGAAATCGGCGGTAACATCACGATTTCTGTCCTACTCTCACTTCCTTGATAGGACACGGCTGCCGCCAGCGATTTCTGCCATGTAGAATGATGGGGTATAACCAACAATCTCGGTGTAGGTCCGACCTACATTTTCCGTAAAGGCATCTACCTTATCTTTTTTCACAATGGCAATGCCACAGCCGCCAAAGCCAGCTCCTGTCATGCGAGCCCCAAGCACGCCCTCTTGCTCCCAAGCGGTATGAGCTAGCGTATCCAACTCTAGCCCCGTGACCTCATAATCATGCTCCAAGGAGACATGGGACGCGTTGACCAGACGACCAAATTCTTCTAGTTTGCCCGCTTGGAGAGCCTCTAAAGCACGAAGCGTGCGCTCATTTTCAGACACCGCATGGCGAGCCCGTTTGATGCGGTTGGCATCTTTGATGAGGTAGGCATATTGGTCAAACTCCGTACTACTCAACTCACCAAGGGTCTGGATGTTCAAGACAGCATTGAACTCTTCGACAGCTCTTTCACATTCCGCACGGCGTTCGTTGTACTTGGAATCCGCTAATTCACGGCGTTTGTTGGTATTCATGATAACGATGACGTGGTCACCCAAGTCCAGTGGCACCAGCTCATAATCCAAGGTATTGGTATCCAAGTAAATGGCGCGATTATCCGCTCCCATCCCGATGGCAAACTGATCCATGATACCAGAATTCACTCCGATAAACTCATTTTCGGTTTTCTTGCCGATTTTGACCAAGTCCAGACGATCCAGCTTGAGACCATAGAGCTCTTCAGCAATGATGCCAATCAAGAGCTCCAGCGATGCCGATGAGGACAGTCCTGCACCGTTTGGAATGGTACCATAGACAAAGGCTTCAAAGCCTGTCTCAATCGCATGCCCTGCTTCTTGCAAAAATTTAATAACTCCCTTGACATAATTGGTCCAGTTGTCTGCCTTGTTGAACGTCAGGTTGTCCAAATCAATCTCAATAATCCCAAGATGTTCAAAATTAGCGGAATAAAGACGGATTTTTCGATCATCTCGCTTGCGAGCTGCCCCGTAAGTTCCCAGCGTAATAGCCGCAGGAAAAACATGTCCACCATTGTAATCCGTATGCTCACCAATCAGGTTAATCCGTCCTGGTGAAAAAAAGGTTGCATCTGCTTCTGTGAAAAAGATATCTGTGAATTGTTGATTTAGTTCTATAGTGTTCATCGTGAGACTCCTTTTGTTTATTCTGTCACTGTTATTATAGCATAGCAATCAATTAAAAACAAGTTTTTACTAAACATTTACTAAAAATGTTTTTGTGATATAATTTTACTAAAGATTGCTTATTTTTATGCTATAATATGACTAAAAGTTTGCCAAGGAGAATGAACATGACAACTATCAAAGACATTGCAGAAAAAGCACAGGTGTCAACAGCTACTGTTTCACGCGTTCTTAATCAAGACCCCAACCTATCTGTCAGCGATGAAAAACGTGAAAAGATTTTGGCTGTTGCCAACGAGCTGAACTACACCAAACACCTTCGACCAGCCTCTTCACCTTTGACCTCATCAAAGACCATCGCCATTTTGCAATGGTACAGTGAACAAGAGGAACTCAATGACCTCTACTACTACGCCATTCGTTTAGGCGTTGAACGACGGGCTGAAGAGCTAGGCTATGATATTTTACGCTTTTTTAACAATGATATTTACGCTTTGGACAAAGACATTGCTGCCATTATTGCTCTTGGAAAATTTAGCCCTAAGCAAATTAAGGACCTCGAAAGCCGTTGCCCCAATCTAATTTTTGTGGACAGCGATACGCTCGAGGTAGGTTATTCCTGTGTGACCACTGATTTTGATCATGCGGTAGTGCGTGTTTTGGATTACTTTTTAGACAAAAAGCTGAGCAGCATTGGTATGCTAGCTGGTGAGGAACAAACCACTGACGGGGAGTTAACTCTAGTCGATCAGCGTTTTCGTACCTTCAAAAATTACATGACTGAGCTTGGCATCTACCAACCAAAATATGTCTATGTTGGCGAATTTTCAGCACCATCTGGTTATCAATTGATGTCAGCAGCTATCGAAGAATTAGGCGATCAACTCCCAACAGCCTTTTTCATCGCGAATGACACCATGGCACTCGGTGCCCTAAGGGCGCTCCAAGAGCACCAGATTGCCGTTCCAGAACGCGTCTCCCTCATCTCATTTAACGACACGCCAATTACTAGGCAGGTCTATCCAGCCTTATCCAGCGTTACCGTCTACACTGAAGAAATGGGGAAAACTGCTGTGGATATGATTCACCAAGCCCTTGTAAAACCCAGCCACGCCATTCCAACTCTGATTAAGTTAGCAACAAAATTAACCATTAGAGACAGCAGCTTATAAGCATCATCCCTCGCTAAAGTTTAGCGAGGGATTCTTTATGTCTAGTCATTCTTTTGCAATATCTCCACTGGTAACCATCCTATTTGTCCATCATGGTCAACAAGAGCCCACTGGTCATGGCATTCTAGCATTGCCACCTGATCACCTACTGCGACAACTAACTCCGTGGGATTGTAATCAACGATCAAACGATTAGCAACCACGAAATGATTGGGAATATAGGTTTTGTGCCCCGCTATGTCACAAGAAAACCAGTTAGGATACTTCCCACAAGGGGTCATGTGGTGGACGGGTGTTCCGATTGAAAAAGTAGGAAATAAACCTTCTCCCTGATGCGCTTTAGTCACTTTTAATAACACTAAATTATCCTCAACACTCATTACTGTTTTCTCCTCCTCACAGCTCATAAGATGTTATGCAATCTTTCAAATCGTCACTCAGGGGGAAGGCTTCTCGAAAACTGTCAACCACTTCTTTCTGAACACTTTTAACCAAGGTCAGGGTAGAGTCCCAAGCAACTATCTCATGGCGAGCTAAGGGATGAAGGCAAGTTAGAGGCAGCTGCCACAATTCTTCACTACCTGATAGAACAGCCCAAATCCATTGATGTGCTGGATACTTTTCAAAGACCTGTCTCAATTGTTCACCGGTCAACTATGTATAATCCTTATCCCAGGGAATTTCATCTATATGATAAATCCAATAATGTGATACCAGCCAGTTATAGTCTTCAAGCTTTAGACTCAGAGGAGCAAAGACCTCACTCATTAAGGTATAAGCCCGTTCACCACTATCTAAAATAGCACCGTAAATCTCGTTTGGCATCACTTAACTCATCTCATTAAAATCCCAAACGGCATCGACCCAACCTTCGTAGAAATCAGGCTCGTGGCAGACCATGAGAATGGAGCCTTTATAAGCTTGCAAGGCGCGTTTGAGCTCGTCCTTGGCATCCACATCCAGGTGGTTGGTCGGCTCGTCCAGCACCAGAACATTGTTTTCACGGTTCATGAGCAGACAAAAACGCACCTTGGCTTGCTCACCACCTGACAAGACCTGAATCTGGCTCTCGATGTGCTTGCTGGTCAAGCCACAGCGGGCAAGGGCAGCACGGACTTCGGCTTGGTTAAGCGCTGGAAAGGCATCCCAGACCGCTTCTAGCGGGGTCTGACGATTGCCACCAGCCACTTCCTGCTCAAAGTAGCCCAACTCCAGATACTCGCCTCGCTCCACCTCGCCAGCAATCGGAGGAATAATGCCCAGCAAACTCTTCAACAGGGTCGATTTCCCGATACCGTTGGCACCGATGATGGCAATCTTCTGGTTGCGCTCAAAGGTCAGATTGAGCGGTGCCTTGGTCAGGGCACGATCGTAGCCGATTTCCAAGTCCTTGGTCTGGAAGATAAAGCGGCTAGGTGTACGAGCCATCTTAAAGTCAAAGCTCGGCTTTGGCTTTTCTGCTTGTAGCTCGATGAGATCCATCTTGTCCAGCTTTTTCTGGCGGGACATGGCCATGTTGCGGGTGGCAACACGCGCTTTATTGCGATTGACAAAGTCCTGTAAGTCAGCAATTTCCTTTTGCTGGCGCTCGTAAGCCGCCTCCAGCTGGGCACGCTTCATGGCGTGCACCTCTTGGAACTGGTAATAGTTACCAGAGTAGCGGGTCAAGAGCTGGTTTTCCACGTGGTAGACGATGTTAATGACATCATTCAAGAAAGGAATATCGTGGGAAATGAGGACAAAGGCATTCTCGTAGTTTTGCAGGTAGCGCTTGAGCCAGTCAATATGCTCAGCATCCAGATAGTTGGTCGGCTCGTCCAAGAGCAGAATGTCTGGTTTTTCAAGCAGCAATTTAGCCAATAACACCTTAGTACGCTGGCCACCAGACAGCTCGGTCACATCCTTATCCATGCTGTAGTCCATGACCCCAAGGGCTCGTGCCACCTCGTCAATCTTGGCATCCAAGGTATAAAAATCACGGCTCTCCAGACGGTCTTGTAGCTCACCGACTTCCTCCATCAAGGCATCCATATCCGCACCTTCATCTGCCATTGCCATATAAATTTCATTGATGCGGGCTTCGGTCTTAAAGAGTTCATCAAAGGCTGTCCTTAGGACATCACGAACCGTCATTCCTGCTTTCAAGACCGCATGCTGGTCCAAATAACCCGCCGTCACATAACGGGACCACTCAACCTTGCCCTCGTCTGGCTGGAGCTTGCCCATCACGATGGACATGAAGGTCGACTTCCCCTCGCCATTTGCCCCGACAAGGCCGATATGCTCACCCTTGAGCAGGCGGAAGGACACGTTCTCAAAAATCGCTCGGTCACCAAAACCGTGGCTTAAATTCTTTACTTCTAAAATACTCATGTGTTTTCTTTTTCCTTAAAAAATAGCTGAGCAACACCTAGCTTAATGTCTATTTTATCATGTTTTACCAGAAAAAAACAGGTAGGCCTAGCAAAATCCCCAGTAAAAAACCTGCGATGGCATCTCTGGGATAATGAACCCCACCGACCACTCGGACCATTGCCAGACAGGCAGCCAAAGACAGAACAAAAAACCCCAATCCAAGCTGAACGGACAAAAATACCGTCCCAATCACTGTAGCTGAAAAGACATGTCGACTGGGAAAAGATTGACCACTAGTGTCTTTTTTTATCAAGGGCTGAATGTTCCAAGTTTCGTAGGGTCTGGGCTGATTGAACAATCGCCGAAGCCCAGAAACAAGTAAAAATCCAACAGCTGGCCAGATGATTAGCTCTGCTATTGCCCCAAAACCAACTCCAAAAAAGCGATAAAGCAATACCGCAGGGTAGAGCAAATAGATAGAGTAGGTCAATAACCGATTGCTCAGCTCAAGAATGTTTGGGTTATGTTGCCATGGAGCAGCGATTTGCTCATAAAATTGCTTATAATTTTTTGTTGACATCGCCTTATTTGTCTATTGTCTTCTTTCTCGTGTGCTTTGTGAGCGTTCTAGTCTAGGACTGTTATTAAACTTTATCTAGATAGACCTGACCGTTATGATAGTTAAAGGTCAATCCTTCCTGAACGTTGGGAACAAAAACGTTAAACTCCACTTGTCCATCAGAAGACTTGGCTTCCAGATGGGTACCACTTGAAGGTAGATTCTCACCATCATAAATAAGTGTCACCCGATAACGCACTGTTTTATTATTATCCAGAGCTTTTCGGATAATAGTTTCATAGTAATTCTGTCCAGTTGAGCCATCATCATTGGCTTGGTTGCTCCAAGCTGTCTGCGTTGCAATGTTTTGGGGATTGCTCGTTGAGGCATCAAACCCTGCCAAACCTCCTGCTAAAGCATAACCGATGAGGTGTCCTCTATCCACGGCATGGTCATACTCCCCAGGTAAATCATGGCGTTGATGCCAAGCTGGTGGCCGGTAGTCATTTCCTCCCTGACCTGTACTACTCCGATCCCGATACTGGCGGGTTGACTTGTTTAGCAAGGCATTGGCTCGCCAAGGAACTGTGCGACCTTGAATAGTCTTTGTCTCATTATTGACATAAGGCAAGCTAGCAACAGCCGCATTGAGATTGGTCTTGTTACCATTGATGACAAATGCGCCAACGCCATTCCAAGCAATATCATTTCCTAACTGCTCAAGCACCCGGTCAGTCAAGACTGACTCTGCCAACGCTTTGCTTGGATCCTCTTCTAGTGGGTCAACGGCAGCAGACCAAGTCTTTGTCACTAATCCCGATGAGTTATCTCCAAGTAACTGCTTGAATGAATCAAGCTGACCACTGGATAAGCCAAGAATGGTGACAACGATTAGAACTAGTACGGAGGTCAACGATGATTTTAATTTTTTTGGTGATGACATGACGACTCCTTATTGTCCAGTAAACTTACCAATGAGCTCTCGCCATTTTTCAAGGGATAAAATTGCTGTGGCATTGTCACCATCACCGAGAGCACCATAGCCAATCATCAAGCCAAGTGACAGAAAAAGCAAGCAAAGAAGGGCAACAAACAGCATCATCCCTAGACGCTTGACAACATATTTCCAGCCAGTTTCCACTAAGCACCTCCTTCACGACGGATAGAGGCTCCAAGACCTGCTAGTTTTTCATGAAATTGATAATAGCCACGGTCTAAGTGTTCTAATTTAGTCACCGTTGTTTGCCCTTTTGCAACTAGACCTGTTAAAATGAGAGCGGCACTGGCTCGTAAATCGGTTGACATGACCTTAGCACCTTGCAAATTACCTCCACCATGGATAAGGGCGGTATCTCGCAAAATCTCTGTGTGAAGTCCCATACGGCGCATCTCTTCGAGATGCTGGAAGCGGTTTTCAAAGACAGTCTCAATCATTGATGACTCTCCTTTGACAACAGCCATCAGTGCTGTGAACTGGGCTTGCATATCGGTTGGAAAACCTGGATGTGGCAAGGTTTTAACACTGACAGGTTTCAAGTTTTGCACAGCTGACCGAACTCGTATGCCCCCTGCTTCTTCTGTCACTTCAACACCCATTTCCAGTAACTTAGAAATCAAGGGTCGATTATGCTCCCAGATAGCGTCTTTTACCAAGACATCACCGCTTGTCATCGCTGCTGCTACCATAAATGTACCAGCCTCAATGCGATCTTGAACCACATCATGCTCTGCTCCGTGGAGATGTTTCACTCCTATGATGGTCAGCGTTTCCGTACCAGCTCCTCTAACATCTGCCCCCATCTTATTGAGTAAGACAGCTAAATTGACAATTTCAGGCTCGCGCGCTGCATTCTCAATGACTGTCTTGCCCTCAGCCAAGGTTGCCGCCATCATTAGGTTCTGAGTGGCTCCAACACTCGGGAAATCAAGGTAGATATTGGCTCCCTTGAGTTTGGCCGCCTTAGCGGTAATGTCTCCACCAAACTGAGTAATCTCAGCTCCCATCGCTTCTAAGCCTTTCAAGTGCAAATCAATAGGACGACTGCCGATAGAACAGCCCCCTGGCATTGATACAACGGCTTCGCCACAACGTGCTAAGATTGGTCCAAGAACAACGATAGAGGCTCTCATCCGACTAACATACTCATACGGAGCGGTATGGTCAATAAAGTTTGTCGCATCTACTGTGATTTCATTTTGCTCTTGGTTAAAGTCTACCGTGATACCTAAGCCTCTAACCACGTCATTCATAACAAACACATCTGACAAAATAGGGACATGACGCAGGGTAGTTTGACCATCTTTGGCCAAAATCGTTGCAGCTAACAGCGGTAAAACTGCATTTTTTGCTCCCTCAATCGTCACTTCTCCCTGTAAACGAGTTTGACCGCCGTCGATGATTATTTGTTCCATATTCTCCATCCTTAGACATTAATTCAGTTCTATTATACCATGATTTCCATTGTTTTAACATTTTCCTGCATGTAAAAAGACGGTTTCCCGTCTTTACTTACTTAATCACTTCTTGAGTCTTAGCATAGTTGGCTTCAACAGCTGCTTTTTCTGCCTGCCACCAGTCTTGGTTATCGGTATACCACTTGATGGTTTCTTCGATACCCGCTTCAAAGTTGGTAAATTCTGGTGTCCAACCCAGTTCATCACGGAGCTTGCTAGCGTCAATCGCATAGCGAAGGTCGTGCCCTGCACGGTCGGTCACATGGTCATAGGCATCAGCCGGTTGACCCATTTTCTCCAAAATCAGCTCCAACACTTCCTTGTTGTTCTTCTCACCATCGGCACCAATCAGATAGGTTTCACCGATTTGTCCCTTAGTCAAAATGATCCAGACACCTGATGAGTGATCGTTGGTGTGAATCCAGTCACGGACATTTTTCCCTTCACCGTAGAGTTTTGGCTTGATACCAGACAAGATATTGGTAATCTGGCGTGGGATAAATTTCTCAATGTGCTGGTAAGGGCCATAGTTGTTTGAACAGTTGGAAATGGTCGCCTTCACGCCAAATGAACGTACCCAAGCCTTGACAATCAAGTCAGACGCTGCCTTGGTAGAGGAGTAAGGCGAGCTAGGGTTATACTTGGTATCCGCTGTGAATTTCTCACCTGGACCTTCGCCATGACCTGGCAGGTCCTCACGCAATGGCAAATCACCATAAACTTCATCAGTTGATACGTGGTGGAAACGAATATCGTATTTACGAGCCGCTTCCAACAAGGTATACGTCCCGATGAAGTTGGTGTGGATAAACGGCGATGGGTCATTGAGGGAGTTATCGTTATGACTTTCAGCTGCATAGTGGATAATAGCATCCGCCTTTGCAGCCAACTTGTCCACCAATTCGGCATCTGCGATGTCACCGACCACTAACTCCACTCGGTCACCTAAGATGGCTTCCAAGTTCGCACGGTTACCCGCGTAGGTCAATTTATCCAAGACCGTCACATGGACATCTGGATGATTGTTGTAAACGTAATGCACAAAGTTTGAGCCAATAAAACCAGCTCCACCTGTGACGATGATGTGTTTAAATGTTGACATGTTTTCTCCAATTTTTATTAGAATGACTTACTCTAACGATTTACTATCGATTTCAGATAGGCAATTTTTGCAAAATCTTTTTGATTGTTGTTCTCAGCACGGTAGCTATCTTTTGAGGATGCCAGATAAATCTTGAGGTACTGTTCCACGTTTGGCAAATAATAATGAACGCCCTCATCTTCTACTTCTTCTAGGTCTACACCAGCAAAGTTCGGCAGCGAATGTAGCCCACCAAATTCAACAGATTTTCCAGTTTTTTGAAACTCATGCTCGTGGCGGTCAACCAACTGATAACCTAGCCTTTCCATGATGGCATTCAGCTCATCAAAGCGATAAATCCGTCCCTCATCAGGAGCTTCCCAGCCACGCAGATCACTCGGCACATGAATATCTAAGTCTCTGGATTGCCAATCCCGACCAGTCACTTGCTCTAGTCCAACCGACCCCATCAGAAGTGGAACGATACCAATCTGATTTAATTCTCTGGCAATCATTAAAAATTCTTGATACATCTTACAAATCCTCAGCTCTCAAAGGTTTGACGTCTTTGAGTAGCGGATGGTTTTTATCAGCTTCTGAGACTTCGGCTTCTGCGAGATTCTCCCACTCAATGCCAAGACTTGGATCTGCATAATTGACAAAGGCATACTTAGGCTTGAGCTCCAAGGCCCAGTAGTCATTGACCAAATAGCTATAGGCAACGAAGTCTGACAAAACTTGAAAACCATTGGCAACACCCCGAGGCACAAAAATCCCCTTGCTGGCGTCAATGATGGTCTGGTAGGTATTACCGAAAGTCTCCCCTTCACGAAGGTCAACCCAAGTCCCCAGAACCTTACCGCCGTCTGCTACCGAGATGTACTTGTCCCAAGGCTCAGCGTGAAGGCCACGCAAGACATGCTTACGGGAAAAGCTGACATTGTTCTGCAACTTACCTTCTGCAAAAAAGCTCTCTGGAAAGCCCAGGGGCACCATTTTTTCCTTCTGGAAATTTTCTTTGAACCAACCACGATTGTCCCCGCGTACTGGAATATCGAATTCCAAGAGACCTGGAATAGCTTCAATCTTGCGGCAGGCTAATTCTTTATCAAAAAATTGTTCCGTCATTAAGCCTCTCCAATCAAACGGAGCAAATACTGCCCGTATTCATTTTTCTTCAATGGCTGCGCTAATTCACTGACTTGATCATCTGTGATGTAGCCCATGCGGTAGGCAATTTCTTCGAGGTTTGCTACTTGGACATTTTGCAGGCGTTGCACCGTCTCGATGTACTGAGATGCCTCTAGCAAACTCTCATGCGTTCCTGTATCCAACCAAGCAAAACCACGCCCCATCAGCTCGACAGACAAATCGCCACGGTCAAGGTAAGCTTTATTGACATCTGTAATTTCAAGTTCACCACGAGGACTTGGCTTAATGTTCTTAGCGATTTCCACGACATCATTATCGTAGAAGTAAAGCCCAGTCACCGCAAAGTTTGATTTTGGCTGTTCAGGCTTTTCTTCGATAGAAATGGCGTTCATATTGTCATCAAATTCGACGACGCCAAAGCGCTCAGGATCTTTGACTTGGTAACCAAAGACGGTCGCACCCTTGTCTTTAGAAGCCGCACGTTGCAACATCTTGGTCAGACCATTACCGTGGTAAATATTGTCTCCTAAAATCAAGCAAACACTATCATCTCCGATAAACTCTTCACCAATGATAAAGGCTTGAGCCAGACCATCTGGACTTGGTTGCACCGCATAAGACAGGGAAATTCCCAGCTCAGACCCATCTCCCAACATATCCTCAAAGCGAGGCAAATCCTGAGGTGTCGAAATAATCAAAATTTCTTTAATCCCAGCCAACATCAAGGTTGACAATGGGTAGTAAATCATCGGCTTATCATAAATCGGCATAAGCTGCTTGGAAGCGGCTCTTGTCAACGGATAGAGGCGAGTCCCTGACCCACCTGCCAGAATAATACCTTTCATCGGTAAGCTCCTTGTCATGTAATCTTCTTTACTATACCACACTTTTTAAGATTTGTCAGCTCTTACCACCACCGTCCCAATCGGATGGTCACTAGGGTCGAGCTGCCCTGTCTCTCCCATCAGCAAATGCACCAGCTCACGTCCAATCAAAGGACCTGTCGTCAAGCCAGACGACCCCAGCCCACTAGCGGCATACACGCCTGAAAGCCCCGGCACTTGCCCATAAAAGGGCGCATAATTGGGCGTGTAGGCCCTGATACCGACACGGTAGCTCTTGCTGTCTGCGCCAGCAATTTTTTGAAAAAATGGCAGAGCTTTGGCTTCCAGTCCCGCAAGCACCTCAGGGTCTAAGGTCAAATCATACCCCATCTTATCCTCATGCGAGGCCCCGACAGATAACTCGCCCTCACGAAACGGAATAATGTCTCCCTCACCGTGTGGCATGATGACAGGATAGCTCCCTGTGTCCAACTCACGAAACTGATAATCAATGATTTGCCCCTTCTGCGGACGAACAGCCACCGTATAACCGTGTTCCTCCAAAATAAAAGGCAACCAAGCCCCACAAGCCAAGATCAAGCGGTCAAAGACCTGCCCATCCACCTCGTAGCGACCATCAGACAAGACAGTAAAGCCAACTTTTTTCGTCACGACAGACACACCACTAGCTGCCAGTAAGGTCTTGGTCAGCTCCGACCCCTCTACACGAGCAGCACCAGATGCCCAGAGGTACTGGTCAAAGCCAGCAATCCCCTCATAATGACGATCCAACTCTTCCTGACTGATGAGTCTAACATCCCCCATCAAAGGCGACTCTTCTCGTCTTGTCAAGGCTAAAGCTAAAGTCTCCTCCAAAAAATCCTGACGAGACTTGATGACCACAACCCCCACCTGCTCGTAAAAACGGCTGTCATAGCCATCGGCCGTTACATCAGCTACCAAGTTCTGGTAAAAATCAGCCCCTAAACGCGCCATTTTGTACCAATTTTTATTACGTTTTCTGGCAAACCAAGGGCAGATAATCCCTGCTGCAGCCTTGGTCGCCTGACCGACCCCCTCATCAAAAACGGTCACTTCTATCCCATCTTCTTTTGACAAGTAATAGGCGGCTGTTGATCCGACAATCCCTGCACCAATAACGGCAACTTTCATCATTTTCTCCTTTTTCATGCGATTTCTATTTTATTATACCACAAGGGAGTGCGTTCGAACTCGATAAATAAAAAGAGTTCGTTGCCCATCTCAGAAAGACCTAGTCGGATCATCCAAGCTGTGTCAATCGGAAGAGCTTACCACATCTTGGGCATCTACCGAACATTGCTAAAAAGACTAGAACCTTCGTCCTAGCCTCAGCTTACAAATGTCTAAATGGATTGGTAGAGACTGTTGATGGATAGACATCAACCGACCAATCCAAATCTGCTTTCCAGCTCTCCAGTAGCGCTGTGACTTTCTGGACAAAGAGAACCTCGATATGGTGCCCTGGATCAATGGCCAAGAGCCCTTCTGTCAGCATCTCCTGAGCTGTATGGTAATAGATGTCTCCTGTAATATAGACATCAGCCTCCTTGGCAAGAGCCTCCTTGTAAAAGCTGCCGCCACTACCGCCACAAATCGCTACTCGCTCGATGTAACGCTGCTTATCGTGTGCATAGGTCACTAGCCGAACACTATCTAATGAAAAGACGGATCTGACCTTGAGCGCCAACTCCTCTAAGGTCACAGGTTCAATAACACCTACACGACCAATCCCCTGACCGTCAGCTGTCTCATGCAGAACATCTGTCACTTGAATGCCCAGCATCTCACAAAACCAGTCATTGAGCCCACCATCTACGACATCAATATCGGTGTGGCTGACATAAACCGCTATGTCATGCTTGATTAACTTCAAATAAATTTGAGTCTGCAAATCATCTGCCACTAAGTGTTTTAAGGGCTTAAAAATCGGCGCATGCTTGACGATAATCAAGTCAATCTTCTTTTCAATCGCTTCAAGCACCGTCGCCTCTCGAATATCCAAAGCCACCATGACCCGCTGGATATCCTTGTCCAGAGTTCCTATCTGAAGACCTGAAACATCGCCCTCCATAGACAGACTAGGCGGACAAAAGATTTGGTAGCAAGCAATCACCTCACTAGCTTTCATGCAGTACCTCCTTGATCGCTTGGATTTTTTGGGAAATAGCAGAGCGGGTCTCCTCATGTTGGATGGGAATACCTGCAAGAGCTTCTTCCAGTTTGGCACACTCTTGCTGCCACTTCTGCAGGAAAATAGGAGATTGGTCCTGCCGTAAAAAAGGACCAAACCGAATATCCAACTCAGACAACTCTTGCTGACCTGCCTCTGCTACGATGATTTCATAGCGTTTGCCATTTTCTTCTAAGATGTCTTCTGCGACGATAGCATAGCCATGCGCTGTCAACCAACGGCGGAGATCATCTTCACGATTATTGGGCTGGAGCACCAAGCGGCGGACAGTCGACAGCTCAGCCCTGCCCTTGTCTAAAATCTCCGCAATCAAGCGCCCTCCCATCCCACAAATCGTGATGGTGTCAATCCTATCGCTGGGTTTCATAGCAGCCAAACCATCCGCTAGACGGACGATTATCCTATCCTCCAGTCCAGCTGAGCCAACCGTATCTACAGCAGACTGATATGGACCTGCAACCACTTCACCTGCGACTGCTGTCTCAATCTGCCCTGCAACAATCAAGGCGACAGGCAGGTAAGCATGGTCGCTGCCAACATCTAAAAGCCTTGCACCTTGCGGCACAAAGCTAGCAACTTGCTGCAAACGTTTTGAAAGTAATATCGTCATAGCTATCTTTCTAAACTGTTCTCTAATCAAGACTATTAAAGCATAACATGCCAATCAGTCTGTGACGAACTAATCCACCCAGAGGTTAGATGCCAAACGGAAATCCTCATCAATCGCCACTTCTTCCACCTTGTGACGATCACGCTCACGGCGGCGCTCCTCAATTTGCCTAACGGTCAAGATACCTTCTTTGCGCCAATTACGTAAAATGGCTTGGATATAATTCCAATTGGTCTTACCATTAAACACCGCTTCTTTTAGTGCTTCTCTAATCAAAGCTGGATCGGTTTGAACTTCCTTAAGCAACTTGTCCAACTCTTCCAGTTCAAAAGGACTGAGCAAACGCCCCAGTTCTCGTTGAAAGTCGTCCACAAGTAACTTCAACTCTGACCCATCAAACAAAGGCAAGGTGTCCACGGATTCAGAACCCTGTGGCTTTCCTTGATGTAATAGGGTATCTAATTTTTCAAAAGCTGGGCTGGTGTCAAAAATAGTCTCAATCTCCCCAGCAATATCAATGATTTTAATGACTAAAAGACCTGCCTCAGTCAAACGCTCAAAGGACCGATTAACATCTGCAACTGTCTTACCAATGGCCTGAGCAATCTGGCTAGGTAATAAATCTTGTAAATTGGTCGTGTTTTGCAAGTAGCAAAATTGCCAAACAAGAAAGTCTTCACTGTTGTTAAACAAGTGGTGGTAGTTAAACAGCAACTGACTGGGTAGCACCACATGCCCTGACTGATAATAAGTGACAGCTGTCATCTCGCCCTCCTAAAGTTGCGCAGACTCCAAGAACTCTTCTTGCAACTGCTCCAAATGATAAGGCGTCTCCTGATAGACCCCATAGTTAATCCAATTACTGAAAAAAGTCGCCGCAGGCAGGTTCCAACGCATGATTGGCGGCTGGCTAGCATCATCATTCTGGTAGTAGTTTTTAGGCATAGCAGAGCTTTTACCAGATAAGATATCTCGGCGGTATTCCTTATCTAGGGTCTCACGATCATACTCCAAGTGCCCAAAGCTATAAACCTCTCTCAGGTCCGAACTCGCTAGGATAGATAAGCCGACATCAACCCCTTTAGCAAGAATCTGTAGAGGGGTCTGTTTGAGAACCTGCACCTCATCAACTTCGGTGTAGCGTGAGTGGGGCGCAAAAAACTCGTCATCAAATCCACGCAGAAGCGGGCAACGCTTATCAGACACTACCTGCGAGAAAACGCCCGTCAACTTCTCAGCCATTTGCGATTTTTCAACACCATAACGGTAATAGAGCGCTGCCTGAGCCCCCCAACACAGATGCAGGGTTGAATAAACATGCGACTTTTGCCATTCAAAAATTTGGCATAATTCTTCCCAATAGTCAACCTCCTCAAACGGCAAGGTCTCCACAGGAGCCCCAGTGATAATCATGCCATCATAAAACTTATTTTTAATATCTGTAAAGGTTTTATAAAAGGTTGACAAGTGGTCAAAACCAGTGTTTTTCGACTCATGACTAGCCATATAGAGAAAGTCAATCTCTAGCTGTAAAGGTGTGTTAGATAGAAGCCTTAATAATTGCGTTTCTGTAGCCTCTTTGGTTGGCATCAGGTTTACAATCAAGACTTTCAAAGGACGAATATCCTGACTAACAGCACGGTTGTCGTCCATGACAAAGATATTCTCCGCCCGAAGAATATCAACTGCTGGTAACTTTTTATCGAGTGTAATTGGCATAAGCCCCTCACTTTCTTTAGAAGATACTACTTCTAGTATACGGTGGGGAGCTCAATCTTTCAAATATCTATTTTTTAGAACGGGCTATAGTTTTTAGCTATACCCGTAACCGAGCTTATCCCGGAAAATTCATCAAAATTTTCGTGTCGTAATTGCCGATGGCTTCACGACCACCAAGTCCGTCTAGCTCAATCAGAAAGGCACAGCCAGCAACCACACCACCTAGTTTTTCAATCATTTCAATGGTCGCTTTCACCGTACCACCTGTCGCCAAAAGGTCATCAACGATCAACACGCGCTGACCTGGCTTGATGGCATCAGCATGCATGGTCAGTGTGTCAAGACCATACTCTTTCTCATAATCAGCTGAGATGACCTCACGCGGTAATTTACCAGGCTTGCGGACAGGCGCAAAACCGATGCCCAACTCAAAAGCTACAGGGCAGCCCACGATAAAGCCACGCGCTTCAGGGCCAACAATCATGTCAATATTTTTGCTCACCGCATACTGAACAATCTCGCGAATAGCGTAACTGTAGGCATTGCCATCAGCCATCAAAGGGCTAATGTCTCGGAAAGTAATCCCCTCTTTAGGGTAGTTTTCAATGCTAGCGATATAGTTCTCTAATTTCATCTTCTGACTTTCTAAAAAATGGTTTTACAAACAATTATAACACATTCTTTTCACTTTTTGGGAAATAAACTAACTTACTCCAATTCAATGCCCTTTTCACGCAGGTTATCCAGACAGTCAAAGAGATAGGCCTCATCGTGTTCGGTATAGATAGGGCTGGTCTGCTCGGTGGGGTCTACTTGAGCGTGGGGCGTAGCGGTTTTTCCGCGATAGGCAGGGTCATACCAAGCCCTGTCAGGCTGGTAGCCACGAGCGACCATCTCATCCATGATAAGCACATGGTACTGGTAGAGCTTATAGGGATTGTGGTCAAAAACATAGTTGACCGTGGCATGAGGTTTACCCCAGCCTCGCCCTCGCAAGGCCGCACACTCGCGGTGCTGTCCCAAGAGTTGCTGGCGAGGAAGTTTTGAAATGATGGCTTGGTGCCATAGGCGCATAGGTGTTTTCCTCCTTCCTTTCTAACGCAAACCTGACCACTCAGCGTGAAACTGCTCCAGATAGGTCAGCATAAAGGTGTTGCGTTGCTCTGCCATTTTCCGACCGTAAGCCGTGGTCATCAGAGCCTTTAAGTGTAGTAATTTATCAGCAAAATGCTGGATAGCCGTCTCCTTATCGCCGTCTGGCTGATAAATCAGCCGACCCGTATGTCCAGAATACGCCATCGTTCTAGCGATACCGATAGCCCCGCATCAAGGCGGTCTGCATCCTGCACTACCCGCCCTTCTAGGCTAGGGACTTGTTTTCCTTGTCTCTGACTGGTGTCTCAATGATGGCTAAAAGATGCCGCTGGTCACGCTCATCAACCTGCTGACGCTCCAGCCAGTCCGAAACTTTTGCCAAGCCAGTCGCCAGACTGGCATTAAACTTATGATCTGCGACATCATGAAGGAGCGCTGCCATCTGACAGATAAAGAGGTCAGCGCCTTCTTCATGCGCGATGGTCACTGCCGTTCTTCTAACACGATCAATGTGCCACCAATCATGGCCGCTACCTTCTGTCTCCATCAGTCTTCTCACATGCTCTGCTGTCGCTTGGATAATACGTTCCTCGTCAATCATCTTGTCGGCTAAAATAAGCACGAACCTCCTCTTCATAACCGTAGCGGTCGTTGTACTGAGCTAGGAGCTCATTGTCATGGGTGTGCAGGACACCTGTCTCGAGCAGTTCTTGGTAAAGTTCTAAGTAGGGCAGACCTCGCTCCTTGGCGATGGCATACTCTCTTTTGACATCATAGGCCACCTTACGGAAATCCACACCAGCCAAACCTTGTCCATCAAAGGTCAGGAGTGCATACTGGGAACGCTGGTCTTGTCGCAAGGCTTCCCAAGTCCAGAAAGGCTGTCCTATGGAGCCTGGATTTAGGATGAGCTGACCGCTGGTCGCATAGCGCATGGTCTGGACATGCACATGCCCGTAGATGGCAACAGCCACTGCATGATCTGCACAAAGCCTATCAAACTCTTCCTGAGGCGATTGCCAATACAGTCCTCCACCATGATTCTTATCTGGAAAATTATGCGAGAGTTGAATGTTTAGACCTGACTTGGTCACATGCGCCGTTGCCCTTTGTTGGCTGAGGTAATCGAGCCCTGCTGGCGATAGGGTTTCAAGCAGGTACTGGCCTTGTCTGTACAGCGCCAGATGTTCTGCTTGTTTAGCATCAACAATCCCAGTGGCTTTCCTCTCCTTCAAGGCTAGAACCACATCGTCCCAGTTGCCACGAATGGACACCGTCACAGGCACATCTTGTAAGAACTCTAACAGTTCATCTCCTGCTGGTCCTGGCAAAAAGATATCACCCAAAAGCCAGTACTCCGTCGCCCCTTGAGCTTTGGCGTCTGCCAGGACAGCAGCCAAGGCTGTGCTATTACCATGAATGTCTGATAAAACAGCGATCTTTTCCATTTAGTCCTCTTTCCTCGTCAAGGTTTGGTAAATCTCCTCAGGTGTCCCTAGTGCCATCAACTCCTGATACTTGACGTTTGCCACCAACTCCTGATAGATTTGGCTGTCGGCAATCGGTCGTTTGTCAGCCTCCTTATTGACCGTCATCACACCGTCAGAGATGCTGACAAAGCCAAGTTCCTCGAAGATTTGAATCATCTTGACCAAAAGAATCTGGTCAATTTTGAGGAAATGGCTGAGCTCCTTGAGCTTGTAGCGGACATCAAACTCTGGATACTGGTAGATGGTCTTGTAGAGCTTGGCATACTGGTCTCGTGTCCCATAACCAGACAGGTAATAAGGGGTGTTGATGGTGTTTTTGAAATAAATGGCTTCAAAGGTTTTCCCTTCAAAGAGCCCTTGTAAGTCTGCCAAGGTGTTTGGCAAATCAGCCACCACCACGACTGGGCTACTTGTCTCAGCCGTCAACAGAGGCACACCAGTTGGCAGGAGAGCTGTTTTAGCCCGCAGGTCAAAAAGCTGAACCCCGTCAACACGAGCATCTTCCAGCATGAGCTGGAGAGTAGTGGCTCCGTTCCAACGGTTGACGGATAGGGTAACCAAGAGATCCAAGCCCCTAGCTTGTTGAAACTCCTGAGCCAGCTGCCCTTGGTTAAAAGCAACGACATCGTAGGCCGTCTCACCCTCCTGCACCTTGAGCTTGAGATGGGCACCCCCCTGTCCCATGGTTCTAGCCTGGGTCACCTTAACATCCTTGAGGAGAAAGACAGGCTTGCGGTTATCCATACCAAAAGGCGCTAGTTTACTTAGGCTTTTGATGGTGTCAAGCGATAGCTCAGACAGGGTGAGCTGACCAGCCACAGGTAGGGGTGGTTTCTGATTAAGGTCAATGACCTGCTCTGCCAGAGCCTCAGACAAGACCGCCTTGAGTGCTGGTAACTGCTCCACTAGGAGGGTCATGCCAGCCGCTCCGCTATGGCCCCCAAAAGCCACAAAAAGCTCTGGATGAGGACTGAGGGCCGTAAAGAGGTCAAAGGCTTCTGGACTGCGTGCCGACCCCTTGGATTGACCGTCCGTGATGCCGAGGACGATGACAGGCTGCCCCAGCGTTTCCAGCAAGCGCCCAGCCACAATGCCCAAAACGCCAGGGTGCCAGCCCTCTTTGGCCAGCACCTGAACAGGGCTCGTTGGATCAACCATCTGTCTAGCCTCATCATAAATCCGAGCGACTAGGTTTTTTCGTTCCTCATTTTTGGCCTTAACCATAAGGGCAAGCTGCTGGACTTCCTCATCATCAAAGCCTGTCAAGAGTTCAATGGCAGGGTTGGGGTCGTCCAGCCGCCCCAAGGCGTTGAGCTGGGGAGCAATGGTAAAACCAACGGTCTCCTCAGTCAGACTTGCCCAATCAACATCAGCCAACCTGAGCAACTCCTGTAAGCCCAGTCGCTCAGTTTCCTTGAGCACCTGCAAACCAGCCCTGACCATGATGCGGTTTTCATCCGTCAAGCTAACCATATCAGCAATGGTTCCAATAGCTACCAAATCGAGCATCTCTACAGGAACCGTCTCAAGCAGGGCTGTCGCTAATTTAAAGGCCACCCCACAACCTGCTAAATACTTAAAGGGATAATCAGCGCCAGGGTGCTCAGGATGGACAAGGGCGTAAGCCTCTGGCAGCTCTGCTGGTAAACTGTGGTGATCCGTCACCACCACATCAACACCATCCCCTTGCGCATAGGCAATGGCCTCATGGCCCGCCACCCCATTGTCCACCGTCACAATCAGAGACACGCCCTGCTGCTCGATAAAGTACTTGTAGACCGACAGGTTGGGCCCGTAGCCGTCCGTGAAGCGGTTGGGCAGGTAGGTCACCACCTCGGCCCCCAACATCTCCAGGGTCTCCTTGACGATAGACGCCGCCGTCATCCCGTCCGCATCGTAGTCCCCGTAAACGAGGATTCTTTCATTTTGTTCAATGGCAGAGCGGATACGCTGGACCGCCTTATCCATATCGTTTAGGAGATAAGAATCATGTAACTGGCTCAAATCTGCCTGCAAAAAAGCCACTAGTTCTTCCCAAGTCTGCACCCCACGGTTAAACAAGATGGTCGCTGCCAGCTTGTCCAAACCTTCTTTTTTTGCCAGCTTCAAAAAGCCCTCATCAGGCAATCGTTCATCAAGTTGCCAAGTGTATTTAGAAGAAATCATATCAGTCACTTTCTGGATCGTTATTCCTTTATTTTATCAAAAAACAAGCGAAAAACAAACTGCCTGACCTAGGGAAAGGCTCGTATGCATTGTCACGCTAATGACATAAAAACTACTGTTTACCAGATAAAAACGAACACGACAGCATCAGTAACTATTATAAAAAACTGCCAAGGCAGGTTTTTAATGATTTTCGCGAATTGTCATGTCTTATCCAATCAGTTCCACTGGTATAGGTGAAAATGGCTTATTTATAGTTAAACACTTTTCGTGTTAACCAGTCAAACAGGGTGGGGAAGAGGGTATACCATTTATGAGCCAGAGCTAAAAGCCAAGGCAGGTTGAGTTCGCGCTTGTTTTTACCCAGTATGGCTACGATACGACTAGCCACTGCATCCGCAGACAGCGTGAAGCGGTCAACGCTCTTGAGGTAGTCGCCCGATGGGTCTGCGGTCTCAAAAAACTTGGTGGCAATCGGTCCTGGGTTGACTGTGGTCACATAAACGCCCTTATCTGCCACTTCTAGTCGCAGGGCGTTCGAGTAGCCGATGACCGCAAACTTGGTGGCCGAATAAATACTGGTCTTAGCTGTCGCAATTAGCCCAGCCATGCTGGCAATATTGACGACATGCCCTGAACACTGCTCTGCCATTTTCCCAGCAATCAGCCGCGAAAAATGAATAGTCGCCAAGGTATTGACCTCAAACATCTCCTTGATCTGCGCCACCTCGTAAGCGTCAAAAGCCTGAAACTCACCGAAACCAGCGTTGTTGATGAGGATGTCCACGCGCCCAAACTGAGCATAAATGCTGTCGATGGTTTGGACAATAGCCGAGCTGTCACGAACATCTAGTCCCAGACAGAGGGTTTTGGGGCGTTCCCCATAGAGGGTCATGAGCCGCTCCCGACTACGTCCCAGGAGAACCAGTTGGTCAGCAGCTGGCAGCTGAGCCACCAACGCCTGAGCCAAGCCACCGCTAGCCCCTGTCATGACAATCACACGTCCTGTCATAAAACCTCTACCTCCTCTAAATCACGCACCACATGGGTATCTGGAAAGAGCGACTGAGCGTCTTTTTCCAACTGCCGAACATCGCGAGCCAAAAAGCGAGCGGATACATGGTTGAGCAAGAGCCGTTTGGCAAAGGCTTGCTTGGCAACACTGGCCGCCTGCATATTGGTCGAGTGTCCATGTTTTTTGGCGATAGCCTCGTCTCCCTTGCCGTAGGTGGACTCATGGACGAGGACATCCGCTCCCAACCCTAGATGAATGCTAGCGTCCGTCAAGCGTGTATCCCCTAAGATGGTCACTACCTTGCCCTTTCTAGGCTCAGAAATATAGTTTTTAGCGATGATTTGCCTGCCATCAGACAGAAGGATATCCTGACCATTTTTGACCTGACCAAAGAGCGGTCCAAAGGGCACACCAGCCGCCAAGAGACCTTCCGCATCCAAGGTCCCTTCTAAGTCCTTCTGGGTCACGCGATAACCGACACAGAACACTGTATGGTCAAGAGCTTCCGCATGGACAGTAAACTTGTCTGTCTCCAAAATCAAGCCCAAGGTGTTCTCGTCAAACTCATGAAAATGAATCCGATAAGGCAGACGAGTACCTGTCACGCGCAGACTAGTCAGGACCAGCTGCTTAATCCCCACAGGCCCATAGAGGTCAATATCCGTCTGCTCCTCGCTGGCCTGAAAGGCACGGCTGGATAGGAAACCTGGCAAGCCCAAGACGTGATCCCCATGCAGATGGGTGATAAAGATCTTTTTTATTTTACGAGGACGAATGGTCGTCTCTAAAATCTGCTGCTGGGTGCCTTCCCCACAGTCAAACATCCAGACCTCATTGATTTCATCAAGAAGTTTGAGGACAAGACTGGACACATTGCGTCCCTTGGACGGCTGACCGGCACCCGTCCCTAAAAATTGAATTTCCATACTTAACTTTCTAACACATAGATAAGGGATTGCCTTTGGGTATAGCCAAAGACCTGTTTTCCTGACAACTGGCTGGCGACGTCCAGCAATTCTTGCCTGTTGTAACTGGACAGCTTGATGGTACCATCTGTTAGTCGGTGACCCGTCGTCAGGAATGCGCCGTCGCAGGTGAAGGGCTCTGCCCCTTCTTCCTCCCATAACAAGGTATCGAGATAGACCCTATCACCCTCTCGGTAAACCACCAAATGGGGAAAGAGCTCTGCCAGCTCTAGTAGGGTCAGGTCTACCACCTCCCCCTCGTCCTCTGCAAAAACAGTCGCTAACCCTTGGGCATTAACAAAGGCAAAACCAAAGGCACGTCCAGACAGGTTGAGACGGACAAAGGGCTTATCCTCTGCCGCAAAGCTGGGGTAAGATTCAAAGAGGTCGAGCGCCGTACTCAGCTCCAACAGGTAATCGCAGGCAGCTTTGGGCGAGGTTTTCTGATAATGCTCGGCAAAATAAGCGTTGACCACACTAGGCGGTGGGGTGATGATTTTGAGTTGCTCAACTCTGCTCAGCCCCTGCAACTGGCGGGTCAGGTAGACCCTGTCCAAACTGGTGTAGCCACCGTAGGTCAAGGCTAGGTCAATCTCATTGGTCATAAAAAGCCTCCAATCGCCATCTGTTTTGAGGACTGATGTAGCCCGTCACGGGCTGGTCACTGTCCCAGTCGTAGCTGTCTAGTAGGGCAACCTTACTCAGTTCATAGAGTTTGTAGCTGTCTTCTGGCTTAACCTGCACTGCAAAAGGCTCAAAAATCTGGTCAGTGATCGCCTCGATCATCAGCTGGCGCAGGTCACTGGCTGCGGTCTCCGACTGAGATGACACGGTCACGTAAGGAAAAAGACTGGGGGTAAACTCAGTGACCTTGTCAATCTTGTTATAAACTGCTAGCCGAGGGATATCTGCCATATCCAGATCAGCCAAGATATCCAAAACCACCTGCTCCTGCTCGGCGTGATTGGGGTCGCTGGCATCAATGACATGCAATAGCAAGTCCACCTGTCGGCTCTCCTCCAAAGTCGACTTGAACGCCGCAACCAACTCCGTCGGCAGATCTTGGATAAAACCAACCGTATCGGTCAAGGTCGCCTCAAAGCGGTCTTGGAGGTAAATTTTCTTGGTCGTCGCATCCAGCGTTGCAAAAAGCTCATCGGCTTCATACTGGCTCTTGTCCGTTAGAACGTTCATGATGGTAGACTTGCCAGCATTGGTATAGCCAATAAGCCCAATTTTGAGAGCCTGAGAAGCGATACGCTTGTCCCGTACCGTGGAACGGTTCTTGGTAACTTGCTTGAGCTGACGCTCAATATCTGAAATCTGATGACGAATGGAACGACGATTGAGTTCCAGCTGGCTCTCCCCAGGACCACGACTACCGATGCCACCTGCTTGACGGCTAAGCATGATCCCTTGACCAACCAAGTGTGGCAGCATGTACTTGAGCTGGGCTAGATGCACCTGCAACTTGCCCTCGTGGCTCCGTGCCCGCATGGCAAAAATATCTAAAATCAGCTGCATACGATCGATGACCTTAACCCCCAGTTCCATCTCCAGATTCGTATTCTGACGAGGGGTTAGGCGGTTATTAACAATAACACTGTCAATCTCCTCGGACTCGATGACTGCTTTTAGTTCTTCTAACTTACCAGAGCCGACAAATGTCTTGCTGTTGTAGCGCTCCAGTTTCTGGGTGTAGCTCGCCACCACCTCCGCACCTGCTGTTTTGGCTAGGCTGGCCAGCTCTTCCATAGACATGGCAAAATGCTCACTGGTCTGTAACTCTACGCCAACCAAAATAGCTTGCTCAGTCTTTTCTTGCGTCTCAATCATCTGCCCACCTCCTTGCATCATTTCCATTATACCATATTTTTGGGCTCTGCTATTTTCAAAGAATTCGTTAAAGATTGAACAGAGTCTGCTATTTTCAAAGAATTCGTTAAAGATTGAACAGAGAGATAGAAATAGACAAAAACTACCTCTTATTCCGATGATAGCAATTTTACGTTACAAGGTGCTTTTAATGGCGAAAAAGACAAACACCAACCTGATGTTTGTCTCTAAGCGATGATGACCTTGCATTTATCTTTTTGTTATTAGGCTAAGGTTCAAAATGAATCGATTCACGCTGTTTCTTTAGGGCTTCCCAACCAGCTAGAAATTCATCTAATTCGTCCTCGTCCCATTCGCTGTCGTCTTCATCATCGACATCGTTGTCAACGGCGTCAGCTGTCGTCTTCATCATCGACATCGTTGTCAACGGCGTCAGCTGTGGTTTCCTCAGACGCCTCAGCTGGAGAGTCTGGGGTTGATGTCTCCTCAGCTTTATGTTCTTCAGGCTGAGTAGTTGATGGGGAGGTTGGCGTAGTTTTTGTAGCAGGTATTTCATCTGAATTAGATGGATTACTTTCTTCAAAGGCGTCACGTTCTGCTTTCAGGCGAGTTAGTTCTGCTAACAGTTTTTCTAACTCCTCAGCAGAAGCACCATCAAAGATGTCCTCTTCGTCTTCCTCGTCATCGACATCATTATCAACGACGTCAGATGGTTTCTCCTCAGATGGCTCAGCTGGAAAGTCTGGGGTTGGCGATGATGGTGAGGCTTCCGTTGAATCAGCCGGTTTGTTAGTGCCGTCTTCAAGATGTTTAGCAGGCTGTTCAAGGAATAACGGCAAGGCCTCAGTAAAGTCTTCTGACAATTCCTCGTCCGTCATAACTTTTGTTCGAATGAGAAAATCACGCAGATTATTGACATATGACGCCATGTCTTTACGGTTGAACACTGAGCCACTCGGAACATCCGCATCAGCTGTGTGAACTGGGGCTTTCTCTGTCGACAGAGCCGCTTTCAATTCTTCTTTCAAGGCAGAGGTTTCTCCCAGATGAGATTCAAACACGCGCGGAACACCATAGAGTTCTTTTACTTTCTCCTGAAGGCGTTGACGCAATTGTGGCGAAACCTTTTCATCGTCCATATGTCTCAAGAGAAAGTCCATATAAGCTAGTCGCGGACCTTGGTCACTAGGCGCCTTATCAACGCGTGCAATAGCTGACAAGTGATTTGCGACACGCTCTAAACCTGCCTTGTCTTTTGCGACAACTAGGGCTTTTAGTTTTTCAACTTCTTCCTCTTGACGTAAGCCAAAACTACGTAAGGTTCTTGAACCTAATGTCTTGTACTGCTCAACCAGCTGTTCATAACGTGCGGTCAGCTCATCTTCAACCACTGGTGCTGCTTCTTTTGTTTTGTCTCCCTTGATATAACGGCTATCAAAATCCTGTAAGGCTGCCATATAAGCTTGTGTAGATGTTGTTGGCACTGCTAGGTCAACCTTGAGTCATCCAAGGCTCGTGCAATACGTCGATAGTCTGCACTTGTTTCACCAAACTTGGACTTGGCATCTTCCAGCACACGGGCAATCTCGTCCGTCACCGGTGCTGCTGAAAACTCGCCTGCTGAAAAGCTTGCCTTAATTTCAGGTAATTTATTGGCCATGTAAGCCTCATAACCAGCCATTGGCGTTAAGATATTGAGGTAGTGGTAGTGATCTTTCCCTGGTAGAACAAAATATTTTTTATCCTTGATGTTCACTTGGATGACTGGTACGCCCAAACGTTCAGCCGCAGCTTGTAACTCATTTTCAAAATCAAGTTCCAAATTATCCGTTTTAGCTGGAATGTTTAACAAATCCAGTGATACAGAGTAGGGGTGAACGTGACCTGCATCATAAAGTGGGTCTAGCACGTCAGTATAGTAATCACGCTTCGCATCGTAGTCTTGATGAGGATGAGGAATGGCAAAGACAACAAAGGAATCATGGAAATGAACAGGCGTCCCTTGGAGCAATCCATAAGCCTTACGGATATAAGCCGTTAATTCCCGCTTTTCCTCGTCAGTCAGAGGGGCTTTAGTTGGCGCTTCTTCTGTCACATGGACAATATGAGTATGGTCTTCATGAGGGTATTCAAAACCAACAACTTTGCCATCAGCGGTCACAGGACGAATACTCTCTACAGGTAGACCCAGTTGTTGGGCTAACTCTGCTCTTTGCTTTGCTTGCTTCTCAGACAAAACAGGAGACTCCGCTTGCACTTTAGGGGTTTCCTTAGGCAATAAGTGTACCCATTTTGAACGAGCAATAGCGTCTTTTGGTAAAATATGAGTATGCCCCTTATGGTCAACCATCAAGCCCGCATCAGTCCAGCCTTCTATACCAGTGCCATCAAAGAGGAAACCGTCGCTAGTTGGATAATCAATACCAGCCACACCTTCTTTAGTTGGTGCTTCGGTTGTTGACACAGGTGTTTCTTGCTCTTCAGGAATAGGCGTTGGAGCAGGCGATGGTTTTGGACGGCTTGGTTTTGGTGGAACAGCCGGTTTCTCTGGACGACTTGGTTTAGGAGCGACAGCTGGTTTTTCTTGCTCAGTTAGCTTATCTTGTTTAACCGATTTTTCCGAATCTGCCGGCTGATCATGGTCGCTGTGCCCGTCATCATAAGGCTTAGTGATGTCTAAATCACGCAGTAAAACGAAGTGAATATGGTCATCGTGAGGATACATGAAGCCTGGACCATTCTTGGTCTCCAAAACGGTAATCTTATCCTCGCTGAGACCTGTTTCACGTGCTAGGTAAGCTCTTTTAGCAGCTACTTCGTCAGCTGGCTCTGTTAGCTCGTTAGGCGTGTTGTTTGATGTATTGCCACCTTCTGCTGCTGGGAAATACTGGGCAATGCCTTGTGGGATATTTTGGCTGTTTGGCGTCAATTCTTCAGCAGGAATATGATTATCATTAACTTCGATAAAGGTAATGGTTTTATTTGGTTGGCTGACCACTAATGTATTCAGATGATTATGACCAGCATTCAAACTTGTCAATGCGCTAAAGTTCTGGATACCTTCCAAAGTCGTCAGCAAGTTATTGCTAATGTTAAGGTTATCTAGGCTAGCTTGACTAGCAGGTAAATGCAAGCTGGTCACTTGGTTATCCGACACATTTAATGTGCGGAGTTGGGTTGCTTTTTCAAGTCCTGATAAATCAGAAATCGCATTATTTCCTACAGACAAGCTAACCAGCGATGGCAATCCTGAAACAAAGTTCAGATTAGTCAAATCGTTGTGCTCTGCTGTTAATTCTTCCAGATTTGGCGCCTGAAGCGTAGACAAATCAAGACCTTTGTTGTGGGATACAAAGATACGTTGCAATTCAGACTTGTTAGACAAGATAGACAAATCTTTCAACTGATTGTGTTCCACACTCAGCACTTTAAGATGGTTAGCTTGGGATAAGGCAGACAAATCAGTTAATCGGTTGTAGTCCAGATTCACAAACTCAAGGTTTGGCAAATCATCTAGCGCACTGATGTCTGTGAGATCGTTCCCTGCAAGTGCCAGTGTTTTTAACTGTGGGTAACCTTTGAGAAAAGCTAATGAGGTTAAGCTATTTTGTGACGCATCAAGTCCAGACCAAAGCGTTTGAGCGGGTCTTGGCGTTGTCCGATGTTCAAACTAGTTACAGTTGCCAACCAGGCCTTCATCTTCTCAGGATCTGTTTCATCTGCTGGGAAAGGTGTTGGGGCATCAGCATGTAAGATATCTGCAATAATTTCCTCGTCAAAACCGATTGCCTTGAGGGTCTCACGACCGACAGCTTGGTGAGCATGAGGATCCGCATGAGGATCTTCAATCGGCTCCCCGATCACAACCTTGTCAACAGCAATGTCATGATGATGGTTGTCGTGGGGATAGATAAACAATCGTCCTGTTGGACCATCTGTCACCTGAATCGCTTCTGGACGAAGACCAAGTTTCTCAGCCAGATACTGACGTTTGGCCTCCAACTCATCACGTTCAGATGGTTTTGGTTCAGACGGTTGTGCTGGTATTTCTGGTGTGCTTGGTTGTGCTGGAAGAGATGGAGACGTTGGCACTTGAGGGTTCTCTGGAACTGCTGGCTTCACCTGATTGCCATGACCGTCATCATAAGATTTCGTGATGTCCAATTTAGACAAGAGGACAAAGTGAGTATGGTCATCATGAGGGTACATGAACCCTGGACCATCTGGCGTATTTAAGTAGAACAATCTGATTTTCACTTAGCCCTGTTGCTTGAGCCAAATAGGCACGTTTTACCGCAACCTCATCCTGATGATGCTCATTCGGTTCTTGAGGAGACCCACTCGGTACTGTTGGCTGCTCAGATAGTATAGGGGAACTTGGTTGAGTTGGCTTATCTAATACAGATGGCATTGATGGGGCTGTCGATGAGTTCCTCAAAAGGTAGGCCCATTTTGATCTAGCCAAATCTGATGTCAATAAAACATGCAGGTGTCTATCATGATTAACCAACAACCCTGCCTCTGTCCAGCCGTGAACGCCAGTTCCATCAAACAAGAACCCATCACTGGTTGGAAAGTCAATCCCTGCAATACCACCTTGTTGGGATGGATTTGCCTGGTCAGCTCTTCCTCCAGTAGACGGTGCTAGCGGGGTAGTCTGAACATGAGTCGTCGCTGCAGCCTGCTGTTGATTTGACAAGCTGGATTTCAAAACATAGTGGTAATGGTCTCCATGGCGAACAGTGTAGCCCAGAGCATCTTCTGCGACGATATCAGCTGGATTAAACTCATAATGATGATCTGCTGTAGTCTGCTGCTTATCTCCTAGCGGTTTTTGCTGAGTTGGGGCTGCTGTCACAACCGTACCTGCTGGAATCAGGTGGGCAAATTTAGTGCCTTGCAAATCAGCATAAAAGATAAAATGAGAATGCCCATTATGGTCAACGACAATACCGTCTCTCGTATGCGAAAGAATTTTTGATTGATCTGTCAGGATAAAGCCGGCACTGGTCGGCACTGTTACACCCGGGATATCTTTTTCTTTTTTGGTGTTTTTCTTATCGGATGATTTGTCTTGTTTATCTTTTTTGCTCTCTTTTTGTTTTGTTGAAGAGCTGGTCTAGGTTGTTGAAGATGTTGTTTTAGCTTCCTGCTTGGTTTGGCAGGCCGATAAAACAAGATGGCTTGCTAGGACAAGCCCAGTTAGTTTTAGCCATTTATGCTTAGCCATATAGCCTCCTTGATGATACACCGATTAAAAACCAGTTAATTTTATGCTTAACCAGTTTATTTTATCGTATAAAGCCGATTTTTGCAAGCTTTTTACAAAACATTTTGCCTAGTAAAAGACTTATGCTATAATACAGATATGAAATGTTTAATCACATCCGGCGGCACGACAGAGCCGATTGATCAGGTGAGAGGGATTACCAATCATGCCAGTGGTTGGCTTGGAAAAATCATGGCAGAAACCTGCTTAGCATCTGGTCATGAGGTGACACTTGTGACAACCAAGCAAGCCGTTAAGCCTGATGCTCACCCCAAATTATCTGTGACAATCATCTCTGACGTGGCAAGCCTGATCACCGTGCTCAAGCCTCTGGTTCAATCACATGATGTCTGCATTCATAGCATGGCCGTCTCTGATTACACCCCTGTCTATATGACTGACTTGGAAGAGGTCGAAAAAACATCAGATCTGCGCCAGCTATTGACCAAAAAAAATAATGAGACGAAAATCTCATCTCATAGTGATTATCAAGTTCTTCTTCTGAAAAAAACGCCTAAGGTTATCGGTCACATTAAAGATTGGAATCCGAACATTAAGTTAGTGGGGTTCAAGCTCTTGGTTGATGTTAGTCGTGACGAGCTTTTCGCGGTAGCGAAATCTAGTCTGATGAAAAATCGTGCTGATTTTATTCTGGCTAATGATTTAATGGAGATTAACCAAGACAAGCATCGCGGCTATTTGCTGACAGCTGACGAGGTGTTTGAAGCAGAGACAAAAGAACAAATCGCTCAGCTGATTTTAGAAAAGGTGACCACTCATGCCTAAACGACTCTTATTAGCCATATCAGGCTCCATTTCTGCCTATAAGGCAGCGGATTTAACCAGCCAATTAACCAAGCTAGGCTACGAGATCCACGTCTTGATGACAGAGGCTGCCACTCAATTTATCACGCCCTTGACCTTACAAGTTCTCTCTAAACAACCTGTGCATGTAGATGTGATGACTGAAAAATTAGCAGACCGAATCAACCATATCGACTTAGCCAAGGAAGCTGACTTATTTATCCTCGCTCCCGCTTCTGCTAATACCATCGCGCATTTGGCACACGGTCTGGCGAGCAATATGGTGACAGCCACTGCGCTTGCCTTGCCAGCCGAAACACCAAAGCTCTTTGCGCCAGCCATGAACACAAAAATGTACGACAACCCCATCACGCAACAGAACATGGCCGTCCTGACCCAACAAGGATACAGGGAAATTCCACCTCGCTCTGCCCTTTTAGCTTGCGGTGATGTGGGGCGCGGTGCCCTAGCTGACCTATCAGATATTATTCACACGATTGAGGAGATTTTACATGAACAGACGTCAAGAAACTAAACAAATCGCTGCTATTGCTATTTTTATGGCTGTCATGCTGGTCATCGAAATTGTCAGCCAGTCCATCTTTGCAGCCATTCCCGCCCTCCCTCTAAAACCGACACTGACCCATATCCCTGTCATTATCGCCAGCATCTACTATGGTCCCAAAGTCGGCGCAGGGATCGGAACCTTTATGGGCATCATGAGCGTGGTGCGCAACACCATCTTAGTTACGCCCGCCAGTTACATTTTCTCACCGTTTGTTGATGATGGAAACTTTTACTCTCTTCTGATTGCGATTGTTCCACGGGTTCTTATCGGTGTCACTCCCTATCTGATTTACAAAGCCCTTCACAACACTATCGGCTTGGGCATGGCTGGCGCTGTTGGCAGCATGACCAACACCCTCTTTGTGCTGGGTGGTATCTTCTTCCTCTTCCCTGACCGCTTCGGAGGCAATGTGCAGAGCTTCTTAGCGGCTGTACTGGCAACCAACTCATTGGTCGAAGTCGCCATCGCTACTGCCTTAACCGTGATTTTAGTGCCGAGATTGCGGTCGCTAAAGCACTAATTGACTAAAACACATCAATAAACCGGCTCTTTGTCAACTGTAGTGGGTTGACCAATTTAACACCGAGAGAGGACAGTTCTTGTCTTCTCTCGTTTTATGTTTATGACAATGAAGATGCGAGTTTTGTCTTTTCAGAGTTTCTGAAACCAAAGGCATTCCGTTTAATGACCTTGATAAGGTTGTTTGTCGCCTCTAGTTTAGCGTTTGAGTAAGGCAGTTTCAAGGCGTTGACAATCTTGTCTCTATTCTTCAAGAAAGTCTNTTTATGTTTATGGCAATGAAAATGCGAGTTTTGTCTTTTCAAAGTTTCTGAAACCAAAGGCATTCCGTTTAATGACCTTGATAAGGTTGTTTGTCGCCTCTAGTTTAGCGTTTGAGTAAGGCAGTTTCAAGGCGTTGACAATCTTGTCTCTATTCTTCAAGAAAGTCTTAAAAACCGTCTGAAAGACAGGATTAACGCTTGAAATCGTCTCCTCAATCAGCCCAAAGAGCTGGTCAGCTTGCTTTTCTTGAAAATGAAACAGGAATAGTTGATAAAGTTCGTAGTGTTCTTTTAGCTCTTGAGAATAGCCGAGCAGTTTAGTGACAACCTCCTGATTAGTCAA